>NZ_JBFXGG010000089.1:0-12442 GCF_050178255.1 Desulfococcus sp.
GAATACCATGACAATTCATGACCGTAAATTTTCATCATAACTGGCTATGGATATCGAAAATGGCATAGAGCCCCTCAGAGCGCGCATATTGAGAATATATGCTATATCCATACACCGCCACCTGTTTTGAGATTTATGGCCGTATAAATGATTTCAGGGCTTCTGAGACGGATGTATGCCCCTCTTTGAAATAGAGATTATTCTTGATTTTTTAAACATGAATTGAGATTAATCCACTAATAAATGCGTGGCATTTGGTTTTTATGTCCGAGGTGGGGATGGCAAGGGTCATTTTATCCGGCCCCCCTTTTCACATGGAAACCATTTTTGAGGACAGATCAGCGGAAAAAATTGCAACCGGAGCTCTGGCAAAAAGCCCGTGTGGCGGGGGCTTATGAAAGGTCAAGTTGCTACCATTTTGCTACCATAATCACCAAAAACAAGAGGAAACACCGTATAGCAGCAGACAAAACACCAAACGTTTTTTCTATTGATTTCTGTTGGTTGTTGTATATTGGTGTTTCCCGTTAAAGTTCATAGACAGATTGACACGGTAGGGGTCGTTGGTTCAAATCCAATCGTGCCTACCACCAAAAAACAAGGGTTTACGGCTTAGGCTGTAAGCCCTTTTTTAGTTTTCTGTTACCGGTTTTTCAAAAACCATATTTTCCAATCGACGAGCAGCGTCCTAAACTGCCGTGCACGACTTGAATTGGACACTTCTCTTTCAGATAAAAAACCTCGGCTTTAGCTCGATCCCCAGGCAGCGGCTTTTTTCTCAACAGCTGCTCCGCAACGCGGGTAGCTCGTGAATTCAAGGTTTAGTACCCCGGATAAAGCCGCCACCACTGGTCATCAGGCCGAAATTTGATAAAAAGGTCTACCGCCAGCCTTTCGATAACCGTCCTCAGCTCCAGGGGATTGCTGAATGCAGCTGGAATGGCATGCCGCCCCAACATACATCCCAAAATATTGCCGGTTATTGCGCCGGTGCTGTCGGTGTCACCGCTATGGTTGACGGCCATTCGAACACCGACGGTAAAATCCTCTTCAGCGCGGCATGCACAAAATAGGGAGATTGCCAGTGCTTCTTCAGCAACCCACCCCCCACCGAGGGATTCAATGGCCTCCGGTGTCGGTTTGGAGGTCGCTGCAAGCGTCAAGGCGCCTACAATGGCCTGGACGCACTCCAGGGCTTCGGGCCTCCCCACCAGGTATTCGATGGCTGAAGCCACACCATCTTTTAGGGTGCCGCCATCCCGGATAACGTTGATGATGGCCGCCAAAGCCCCGGCGGACAAATAACCGGATGGATGGCCGTGAGTTATGGCCGCTATCTCGCATCCCAATCGGAATGCCTCCGCCGTAGCGCCGGCAATCAGTCCAACCGGAGCCACCCGCATTACGCCGCCGCAGCCCTTGCTGTTGTTTACCGGACGGTCGATGGTGCCCATCTCGCGGCCGGACAGGGCGGATAAGCAGCTGTTTCCCGGTGCGCGTCGGCTATGCATCTCGGGAATATGAATGAGAGTCCCCAAATCATGATCATAGGTCTGAAATTCTGTAGCCGCATTTTGGGTGATCATCCATTGGAGATATGAACGATGAACCAGACCGGGGGGATTGCATATCCCTTTCAGATTGCCTCGGGTCCAGGCTCTTAACAGCCCCTCTGCGGTAAACATCGTCATTTGGGTGTCATCGGTGATGGTGCCGATCCCGCCATAGGCTTTGTCGTAATCACGAATCCCCTGCTCGCCATAGGTCCTTCGAATTTGAGGCAGCTGCATAAATTCCACCGGCGCGCCGAGAGCATCGCCCACACCGCCTCCCACCATACAGCCAAGGTAACGGCCTAACCTGGTGGGCGCATTGGATTCATATTGCCGCCACGACTTGACCCAGTTTCGCTGTTCCGATGTTTCCGGCGAGGTGCGGTGGGCCATCGCCTCATTTTGCCGCAGGCATCGGATGATGTCCAGAACATTGCCGGCATCTGCCAGGCCATGGCGAATCAAAAAGCAGCCCACGAGCGTGCCCGTGCGCCCCACGCCGCCCCAGCAATGGACATACACCGGGTCTCCCTGGATCAATGCCTCATCGATACAGTCGAGGGTATGACGCATCTGGTCCGGAGATGGAACCCCAAGGTCCTGGATGGGATATCGTTTGCACAGTGGCTTTGAGCCCCTCCTGCTGGCAAGATCATTTAAAATCGGCTCGTAAGGGGTGAACGGCTCTCCGGAGTGGTCGGTTTCGTCGGGCTGCATCAGGTTTATGATGCGCCGAATACCCGACTCAAGGAGCCGGTCCAGCTTATTTTCGGCCTCCCGGGGGTCCTTCGCGCCCGGCAGTTCCCCGGCAAGCAGCCGGCCAGGGATCACCCAGTAGGAACGCGGGAACGGGACAGGTAGTCCCAAGGCCGTTTCGATCAGTCCAATGGCCTTCTTGCCATCTGCTTTATTTGCAGCCATGTTGCCTCACCCGGAAATTTATATACATATTGTTATGGGTTTTCGTTCTGAGGATGATAATCGATGTCGTGTATGGATGCAATCCCTTATGAAATATTTGACAGCCAAAGGATAAAACCAGTAAGATATCGTCTCGTGGACGGCGAAATCGTCCAAGAAAAACATGAAACTATTGTTCAGCCATGGCAATCCTCAGCCCGCGGTGGAAAGCCATTACGCAGTCGGAATACGCATGGGAACAGGAGGCCATTCAATATATAAAGGATCGGCTCCCGGATCGGGATCCCTACCGCGCATGGGCCAATTTCGAGTTCATCGCTGATGACGGCTCCATCAACGAGGTAGATCTCCTGGTACTGACCCCCCAGGGGTTTTTCATCGTGGAGATTAAGAGCCGGCCTGCGGATCGGGCCATTTTCTGCTGAGGGCCTTTGACCGCATCTTCGAACGATGGCTGAAAAAGAATCCTTCCGGCAATTCAAGAGACCTGGCCCAGCGGACGTTGGACAGCATCCATGGGGTGGACATCAATCCGTTTGCCGTAGCCGTCGCACGATTCCGGCTGCTGCTCCGAGCTATGAAGGCCGGCGGGATCAAGCGTTTGAAGGATTGTCCGGAATTACGCCAAAAGACCTTCAGCAAAATCAAAACATACGTGCTCGATACGGATCTTGTCACCGTAAATATGCTCTGAATATCCCCTTTGCTGGAGTTGATGCTTGCGTGCCTCATCGCACTTCTCCCCTGGCTCAAACAGTGGCATAATGACCTCGACCCCGAGTTCAGCGAACGGATGGGATATTTTTACGAAGCCTTTATCACGGATGAGGCCCGTCACATGGGAAAATCCGTTGACGAGGTCCGCTGGTGAATGCCGCCTCAGCCGAAAAGAGGCCGCCGGCATAGGAGCTGATAACCGATGCAACCCAAAAAGATAGACCCTGTGGAGGAGTTGAGATCCAAGGCCGTTTTCTTGCTGAAACCCTATGCCAGAAAAATATCCGTATTCGGGTCTTTTGCCAGGGGTGAAGGCAGCGAGGCCGGTGATATCGATCTGCTGGTGGAACTCAAGCCGCCCTCCCAGCGGCCCGCACTAGGGCTGAAATGGTTCAGGCTGGAATACGAGCTCGGCCGCCTGATGGGGAAAAAAATCGATCTGATCAGCGAAAAAGACCTCAGCCCCCATTTGAAACCGCTCATCGAGAAAGATATCGTGCTGCTGTATGAAGAAGACTAACCGATTTTTTCTCAGACATATCGTTGATGCCGTCGGGCTGATCAGAGCCTATACGAACAACGTGACGGAAACGCAATTTTATCAAAACAGGCTGATCCGGGACGGCGTCCTCCGGCAAAACATCAACACCATTCTTGCGAAAACGGAGCGCCCCTGATGCCCCTCATCAAGGATCTGAGACCGATAGGTGAATCGGCCCAAGAGATGATCCGGGAACGCATGATAGATCGGGCAGCCTTGCAAAAGGTCATCACATCATCGAACATCCGATTTGTTCTGGAAAAATCGGATTACGAATAGTGGCATTCCAAGCAGAAAATCGAAAGCGATGAACCATCATGCCTTTCCAGGCCGCAGCATAAAGACCAATGGCAGACTTGATCAAGCCCGAGGTTATCGGCCTTCCCGTTGGTCTTGGGTTTAATTTAAAGGAGGGAACATGCTGAAAATCGTCGAGGTCGGCCCCAGGGACGGGCTGCAGAATGAACCCGCCGTCATTCCCCCGGCGGTGAAGATCGATTTCGTGAACGCCCTCTCCCTCTCGGGAGTGAACGAAATCGAGGTTTCCGCCTTTGTTTCTCCCCGCTGGGTCCCCCAGCTTGCCGACGCCGAGGAGGTGTTCCGGAAAATCGCGCGCAGGGAGGGCGTGGTCTATTCGGCGCTGGTGCCCAACGAAAAGGGGCTTGCCCGCGCCGTCTCGGCGAAGGTCGACAAGGTTTCCCTCTTTACGGCGGCCAGCGAGAGCTTCAATCAGAAGAACATCAACACCTCGATAGCGGGCGCCATTCAGCGTTTTCTGCCGGTGGCCAAGGGGGCCCACGACGCGGGGATGACGCTGCGCGGATATGTCTCGACGGCATTCTGGTGCCCATTTGAAGGCAGGATCGCACCTGCGGCCGTCATCGAGGTGGTGGAGCGGCTCATCGACGTGGGCGTGGATGAGGTGTCCATCTCCGACACCATCGGGAAGGCATCCCCCGACGAAGTGGGGATGCTTCTCGATGGGTTGTTGTCCCGGATCTCCACGGACCGGGTCGCTGTTCATTTTCACGACACCTACGGCAGGGGCGTGGAGAACGTGCTGACGTCGTGGTCTTACGGAATCCGGATCTTCGACGCGAGCGTGGGCGGGCTCGGGGGCTGCCCCTACGCGCCGGGGGCGACGGGCAACGTGGCCACCGAGGCGGTGGTGAAAGCCTTGAAGAGCAAAGAGGAGGCGGTGGGCGTCGACCTCGAACAGCTGGCGAATGCCCGCCGCCTTCTGGACCCCTTCCTGTCGGAAGAGCGCCGCGCACTGCCTCGGGGCGGGTCGCTGGCCTGCGCCACCTGCGAATTTTCCCATCAGGATGTCTGCTGCGGCCAACGAAGCGTTTAGGGGCCTGTCGGGCGACGACCCCAGGCGGAACCTCGTGTAGCGGAACCTCGTGTAAAGGGATTTTGAAGCTCAGGTTTGGAAAAAGATCATTTTGACCCCGAAGCGAATTTCGCTTATATAGAAGATAATGAGATATGATTGTGCCGCATGGCTGTGAGATTGCCGCCTTCTCCATGATATGCCGAGAAAAACAAGCTCACGGTGAAATCCAAATGGAGGTATCTGATGCTGAAAATCTCCGGTTTGACCGTCCTCGATCTCGACGGTCGCAAGATTCAACTCACCGCGCTGTTCACTGAACGACGCGTGGTGCTGGCCTTTCTGAGACATTTCGGCTGAATGTTCGCCCGGCAGCAGGTCGCTGCCCTGATGAAGGTCAAACCCGTTCTGGATCAGTTGACCATCGGCCTTGTGGCCATCGGCAGCGGATCCCCCGACAGCGCCCGGCGGTTCGTTCAGGAATTTCAATTTGACGGTGATATGGTTGTGGACCCGACGCTTGAAGCCTATCGTGCCTTCAAACTGAAACGGGGATTGCTCGAGACCCTGGGGCCGACCGCTCTCTTGAAGGGGCTTGGCGCCATGAAAAAAGGATTTCGCCAAGGCAGCACGGACGGTGATCTGTGGCAGCAGGGGGGGCTGTTTGTCATCGGGCCGGGGGAAGAGATCACGTTTGCTCATCGCGACCGGTTCGCCGGTGATCACGCCGATCTCGACCAAGTGATCGCATCCCTGAAATCCTGAACCGGCAGTCCCGTTAACGACAGCTTTCGAAAACAAAGGGCCTGCAGCACAGGCTGCAGGCCCTTTGTTTCAATGTCCGTACCTAATGACCGTTTGCATTGGTTTGACCAGGGATGATCATGGGATCAGCCGGATCAATATGGAGCGGCCCCTGATTTTCCGAATTACAGCGCTCTCATGAAAGCGGTCAGATCTTTCTTCTCCTGTTCCGTGAGGCCAAGGCCCTGAATCAGGTTGAAGAACTCCACAGTATCCTCCAGGGTCAGCAGTCGCCCGTCATGGAGGTAGGGCGGGGAGTCCTTGATGCCGCGAAGCGGGAATGTCTTGATCGGTCCGTCGGCGGAGGCCATGCGGCCGTTGATCATCTGCGGTTTGAAGAAACGCTCGGCTTTCAGGTTGTGCATCAGGTTGTCGGTGTAATACGGTGCCGGGTGACATACGGCGCATTTGGCCTTGTCAAAGAAGAGTTCCTGGCCTCTGAGCTCGGATTCCGTCGCTTTTTCAGGGTCCAGCTTGCCGTAAAGGTCCAGTTTCGGGGCAGGCGGAAAATCCAGCAGGGCCTGAAATTCGGCCATGAAATGGACCTGGCTTCCGCGCTCCAGAACGTTGACCCCTTTCTTCGTCGCGATGACCGGGTCTCCGTCGAAATAGGCGGCTCTCTGCTCGAATTCGGTGAAGTCCTCGATGGTTTTCAATGCGCGTTGAGAGCCGAACAGGCGCTGAACATTCACGCCGCGCAGCGTTGGGATATCCAGACGATGCCGGAACTCCTGGGGTCGGATGTCGCCCACGAGATGCGTCGCCCCGTTCGAATGCCCGTTGACGTGGCAGTCGAAACAGGTAACGCCTCTGCTGGGAAGCTCCGACCGTCGGTCTTCCGTCTGATTGAACTGCTGCTGGGGGAAAGGCGTTACCAGCAATCGCAGACCTTCGATCTGCTTGGGGTTCAGGATGCCGTTGAACAGCTCATAGTAGTTCATGATGGTGACGACTTTTCCCTGGGATACATCACCGAGATCCGGTCTTGTGGTCAGATAAATCGGCGGGGGAAACTCGGGCAGGAAATGGTCCGGCAGGTCAAAATCCAGATCGAATCGGGTCAGGTCTCGACCTTCCTGCTTGTTGATCTCGTCGATATGGAACTGCGGAAAAACCATGCCGCCCTCGACATGATTGGGATGCGGCAACGGGTAAAAACCTTTGGGCCAAAGGCCTTTTTCCTTGATTTCTTCAGGCGTCATCTGGGCGAACTTTTCCCAGGTCATGTCAGCGGAGAGTTGGACGCGAACACCCTCCTGAACCGCCTTTTTCCCTCCCGACATCATGACGCCCTCCGCCGGACGATCGCTCAGGTCGTACCGTTCGTCGAGCAGATTCATCTGTCGTTTCATGACATCCGCTTTCGCGCCTTTCATCCGATCGAAAATCTTCTGAAAGGGCTCTTCAACGGCCACGGGGAGATAACTGGTTTTTGAAGGTTCCTCCGCATCCGCCATCCCCATTACCCCGATCACGAAAATCGCGATGAGTATCAGGCCGACGAACGGCTTAAAGTTTTTGTGTTTCATTCCGTTCCTCCTTTTTTTGATGGGTTGCCGAATCGGCGGCTCCAGCCAGTGCATTTCGCAAAAACGACGACCGGCGGAACACGGGCGCTCGTTCCGTGCGATCGACCGAGCCGCCTTTCCATAGACCATGATATCGCCGCGCCTGAAGGCCCAGGCGATCGAAACGATTCCAGCGTGTTCGCGTCGTCAATTGCCGATTCGATGATCATTAAAGATGTAGGGTTGGTATGTTGATACTATAAGAAGATTCTCGTTATGTCAATCCCTTTGATCTCTGCCTTCTTCCGAGGCTGATCGCCATCTGTTTTTATAGGATAGCCCCATCAAAAACCCATCGAACCAACCGTATTGAAAGATGACGAGCGGATCCCCATATTGGTGTCAAAGGCAAGCGGCGGAAGAGCCGAAACCAACATCGAAAAAACACGGAGCACATGGAGGTGCGTCATGGCCGAGAATAAAGTACAAAACTATATCGAAACTGAAAAAGAGCGTGAAGAAGGACATCTGGACACCCGGACAGGCAATCACGACTGCGATAACAAGGATGAACATCTGGGTTGCGACATGGGCGTCGACGTAGCGGGATGAGAGGCGATCGCCGCGAACACACATTCAACACGATGAGGTGATATCATGAAACATACGGAAAATACAATCCAGGACTATGTCGAGACAGAGCAGGAACGGGAAGAAGGCCACATCGATACGCGATGGGCGAACCATGAATGTGAAAACGAAGACCCCCATCTGGGCTGTAACCCGGGCATCGACGTCGCGGGTTAAAAAAGCTGATCAACGTGCCGGAATTACGGATTCAGCCGAAAACCGGAATCCGTTTCCGGACACGCCGTATCACCTTGCGGCAGGGCGTTTAAGGCCCTGCCGTTTTGTTTTGTCACGCCGCTGAAGAGACCACACGAAGCCAGGTCTTCAGTGCGCCTTCAGCTTTTCCGTCAAGGCGGGGATGAACTCCTTGAGATCCGCCAGCACCATGACATCCGCGACCTCACCGATGGGGGCATCCCGGTCCGTGTTGACGGCGATGATGAATTCGGACTTTTTCATCCCGGCCAGGTGCTGTATGGCGCCGGAGATGCCGCATGCGATATAGAGTTTAGGAGAGACGGTCTGGCCGGTGGTTCCCACCTGACGGGAATGCTCGACCCAGTCGGCATCCACCACCGGGCGGCTGGCGGCGAGCTGGCCGCCGACGGCTTCGGCCAGTGCCGCGATCATCGCCACGTTCTCCTTTTTGCCGATGCCCCGGCCGGCGCTGACGATGACATCGGCCCGGCTCAGATCCACCGCCGCTTTCTGCGCCGCTTCATAGCCGACAAATTCAACGGGGGAGGCCGTGTCGGGAATGTCGAGGGGCTCGATATCGGGTGTGCCTTCGGGTTCCCCGGCCGGGCTGAAGGCGCCGGCCTGGAGCGTGACCACCGTCACTGCGGTCCTTGCCTTGAGGCTGCGGCGCATCTTGGCGTTGCAGACCGGGACCACAAAGGCGCCGTCCGCATAGTCCACGACCTCGGATACCTGGGCCGCACCCAGGAGATTGGCGATGCGCGGCGCCAGGTCCCAGCCGTAGGAAGAGTGGGCCAGAACCACGACATCCGGGTTTTCCCGGGTGACGGCCGCCTTCACCAGTTTTTTGTGGACGTCCGGGTTGTATTCTCCGTATTTCGCGGCATCCGCCAGCAGGAGCCTGCCGTCGAACTTCGGCACTACCCCCGTGTCGCCCACCAGGATCATGGCTGCCTCGGCCCCGATCTTTTGGGCAAAGGCCGCCAGTTCATAGGTGGATGCCGGTATCTTTCCATCTCTGTATTCTCCGACCAGAAGGGTTTTCATGGGAAAATCTCCTTGATTCTCGTAATGGTTGGTTATCGCAGCACCATGGTCTTTTCGCGCAGAATGTCCAGCACCTGTCCGGCCAGCTTTCCCGCATCGCCCTCGAGGACCAGGCCGCCTTTTTTCTCGGGAAAGTACATTTTTTCAGCCGCCAGCCGGGCCTCCACCGCGGCCAGATCGGCGGAATCCACCGTGATGAACTCTTTCTTCCTGGCCTTCATGATGTTCGGCATGGTCGGATAGCGGGGGGTGTTCAGGCCGAGCTGGCAGGTGACCAGCGCCGGAGTTTTCATCCGCGCAATGGATTTGACGCCGCCTTCAAGTTCGCGCTTGACGGTGATCGTGCCGTCGGCAAACGCGAAGTCCACGACCGTGGTGACCGCAGGGATGCCCAGCATTTCAGCCAGCAGCACCCCCACCTGGGCGGAGCCGCGATCCTGGGACTGCATGCCGGTGAAAATCACATCGAAGCCTTTGTCGCCGGCAAACGCGGCGATGAGCGACGCGATTTCGAAGGGGTCCCTGAGAAGAGCGGCATCGTCTTTCACATGAAAGGCGCGGTCGCAGCCCATGGCCAGCGCCTTTTTCACCATCTCCCGGACCCGATCGGGTCCGATGGTCAGGACGGTGAGGTCCGCCCCGTCCCCGATCTGTTCCCGAAGCCGCACAGCCTGCTCCACGGCATATTCGTCGTATTCGTTCATGCGCCAGGCAAGCTCTTCCTCGCTGTACCATTTGTTATCGGCGTCGATCCGGAACTTGGATTCCATATCCGGCACTTGTTTGATGCAGACAAGAATTTTCATGGCTATTTCCTTTATCTCCAATTCAGGGTTCAGTCTTGTTTTTCCAACCGCTCCACCAGGATTTCGGCGATGTCCCGCGGCACCATCTTTCCTTCCAGCCCGGCGCCCTTGACCCCGTCCTCGAACATCGTCAGGCAGAAGGGACAGTTGGAAACCAGGATTCCCGTCCCGGTCTCCGCCGCCATTTTCGCGCGGGTTTCGCAGATTCGGGTCCCGATTTTTTCGTCCGCGATGACACGGCCGCCGCCGCCGCCGCAGCAGAACCCCTCATCCCGGTTCCGCTCCATTTCCCGGACGGTGGCGCCGGCGGCCGACAGCAGGCTGCGGGGAGGCTCGTAGATGTCGTTGTAACGCCCGATGTAACACGAGTCGTGATAGGTGCAGGCAAAGTGCCCGGGCCTGAGTTTCAGGCGGCCGTCCTGAACCAGTTTCTGAAGAAAGGTGACGTAGTGTTCGACGTCGATGTCAAACCCGAGATCCCGGTAGTCCCGATCCAGGGTATTGAAACAGTGGGGGCAGGCCGTCACGATCTTTTTCACGCCGTAGCCCTGCATGATCCCGATGTTTTCGGCGGCAAGCCCCTGGTAAAGATACTCGTTGCCGAGCTTGCGCACCGGCTCGCCGCAGCACTTTTCTTCCTTGCCCAGGATCCCGACCTTGATCCCGGCCGCCGCGCATAGCCGGACAAAGCTTCGGGCCACCTTGATGTTGCGCTTGTCAAAAGAGGCATAGCAGCCGACAAAATAGAGGATGTCCACATCCGCATTCTCGGCCAGGCGGGTTACGCCCAGTCCTTCGGCCCAGTCTCCCCGGGCCGAAAAAGCCAGCCCGAGCGGGTTTCCGTTCACCTCCACGTTGTCCGTCGCGACCATGACCTCCTCACCCGGAAATTCGCCTGCCATGAGGACCAGGTGGCGACGCATGTCGATGATTTTGTTGACGTGCTCGATGGTTGCCGGACAAATCTCCTGGCAGGCCCGACAGGTGGTGCAGGCCCACAGGGCATCGCGCCCGATGGTGTCGATCAGATCCGCATCGGGCTGCCCGAAGGCGGCATCCCGGATATGAGCGATCACTTCCATGGGGCTGAGCGGCTTTTCGGTATGCCAGGCCGGACACCGGTCCTGGCATCGCTTGCATTCGGTGCAGGCGTCGCCGTCCAGGATGTCCTTCCAGGTCAGATCCCTGATCCGGGCCGCCCCGAAGCGCTCCGTCTGCTCGTCCTCGAGATCGAGGGTTTCCGTGCTCCCCTTGCGGCGATGGTCGGCAAACACGTAATTGGCGCTGGTGGTCAGGATATGCCGGAACTTGGTTCGGGGCAGCACGACGAAGAAGCCCAGGGTCAGAAAAAAGTGGATCCACCAGACACCCTTGTGCAGGCTCCGGAGGCTTTCCTCCCCCAGGCCCGAAATCCGCCCGGCAACGAACAGCCCCACCGGGGACCAGGCGGCCAGACCGGTGCCGGCACCGAGTTCGGTCACGGCCATGCGGGCGCCTTCGATGACAAAACCGGTGGTCAGAATGGCAAACAGCAGCCCGTGCATGATCGCATCGTCCCTGTCGGACGCCAGGCCCGGCGGACGCACCCAGTAGCGCCGGTAAAACAGCACCCCCAGCATGACAAGGGCCAGGAGGCCGGCAATATCCAGAACCAGCGAAAAGAGTTTGTAAAAGGTTCCGGTCAGAAATTTCCAGCCGAAGACCGGATCGGTCAGGTCCGCCTGCAGGAAGATCAGGGTCGTCCCGAGGGCCAGCACGAGAAACCCCCAGAAAAACAGGCTGTGCGCCAGGCCCGGGGCCCGGACCCTCAACACCTGCCGCTGCGAGAGCACATCCCGCAGGGCGGCGGCGATGCGGCCCCGGAGATCATCGGTGCGATTCGCGGGTTTTCCGAGCCTGTAGACCCCGATCCGCTTCAGGGCGCCGTGAACCAGAATGCCGACGGCCAGCAAGGCCAGGGCATACATGGGAATCAACACACCGTGGCCCACGTTCCAGTATATTTCCCGGGTAAATTCCATGGTCATTCTCTCCTGTCGATCCAGCGTTGACGTTGCCGGCCCTTTGGCGGCGCGCCATGTGCTGATGTTCAAATTCGGCGGACACCGTCCCGGCAGTCACCTACCGGGGCAACATCACACCTTTTCCAGCAGTCCCTTTTCGGCATCGGCCACCACCTGTTGCCTGACCTTGTAGTGCACCTTTTTGCCGGTGGCCGTCATGGGCAGTTCGTCCACGAAACGGTAGTATCTAGGGCGCTTGTATTTCGCCAGCATGGGATGCTGAAGGCAGAATGCGTCGATATCTTTTGCCGTCAGGGAGGGGTTGAACCTGGGGTGATGAAAATTCACTATTGAATGGCCCATAATTTTCATTCTGGAAAT
>NZ_JBFXGG010000090.1:0-12346 GCF_050178255.1 Desulfococcus sp.
TAAAGCTTGCTCCGGGCGGCCCGGAAACTCGCTGCGCTCAAACAGTCCGGGCCGCTGATCCTCCGCGGCGCTTAAGCGGCACTAAAACTCACCGCTGAAGGGGCCCGGGCCGTATCCTCCCGGCACCGCTTTCCGGTTACCATCATGAAAGTCGAAAGTTGAGTCAATTAATTAAAAAATGCTGTTTTTTAAAACAAAAACTTCGGGTTAATGCAATTAGACATTGGCATATCGATCTCATTGACATGAATGATCAGAATCGAACGCCTCGCAGTTCTTGACAGTGTTGTATCCCCCTACTTTAAAACGCCCCAGTCCTGCAGCGCCTTTGCCGCCTCACGGGGTTTGAGGCCGCAGGTTATTTGAATCTGTCCGAGGAGTTGATCTCGCCGTCCGGCAAGGATGACAGCATCATTGTCAGTGAGCTTACCCAGTTTTTCTCTGACGTTGCCTCTGAGTTGCGTCCAGTTCCCTGCGACTTTATCCCATTTCATGACTTGCTCCTTTTCTTTTTCTACCCCCTTATTTCACGATCAGATCGTTCTTTACGGCCTGGACGCCCTTAACACTTTTTGCGATTTGACTCGCCCTGTCGGCAGCCTCTTGAGAATTGACAAAGCCGCTCAATTGAACGGTCCCCTTGTAGGTTTCGACACTGACCTGGAAGGACTTGAGAAAATCGTCAGTCGCGAGCAGCGATTTGACTTTGGTCGTAATGACCGAATCATCAACGAGCTCACCTGTGCTGGACTGTTTGGGCGTCGATGCACAGGCCAAGAATGTGGCGATGAACATGACAAGCACAACATAACCGACAAACCTGTTCCATTTTTTCATAACCTCTACTCCTTTCTGCGAACACCCTGCCTTTTCCGGCAAGCGTCCAGATGGTTACATCCTTCTTCGTCCCTGAATGACCTGGACCAGCACCACGATGATGGCGATGACCAGGAGGGCATGAATGATGCCGCCCATGGTGTAGCCGGTCACCAATCCCAGCCCCCACAGAACTAAAAGAATCACAAATACTGTCCAGAGCATGTTCGACTCCTTTCTGAATGCATTATCCGGACGCATTCTTGTATGGGTATAGAAACAACGGAAAGGCCCTCGACGAGAATCAGGTCAGATAGCGTGTCAGGGCCTTCATGGCCGTCACAATATCATCGATCGCCTTGTGGATTCCTTCGCTGAAGGAACCGGCGTCTGCGCGTTCGCCCTTTTCGATGCTTTCCTGTAGCACAAGCCTTTGTTTTTTTAATTCATCGGCATGGATTTCGATCTGGGTTCGCAGGGTTTCATCCATATCTTCGATGAGCCCGGAGTTCAGCTGGTCGAGCAATTCATCGGCCTCGGATAAAATGCCTTCGATTTTTTCAGGTCTGTGGTTCGTTTCCATGGCATTTCCTTTCTGAAATGATTCGGCCCATGCCGGGATATCCCTCCTCCGGAAGCCGATGCTCAGGCGCGGTCTTGGTCTTTCCCCCGGGCGCCAAGAACGGCTTCCATGCCTTCCGATTGCTGGATGGTATAGATATGGATCCCATGCGGTTTTTTTAAAAGACTCCTTGTCCCAAGTAAAACCCCGAACATTTCGGACTTCAAATGACGATCCAGATCTTTTCGCGTTCGCCACTCCTCTAAAAGGTTCAGAAGGTTTCTGTCATCGATGTAACAGAAGAGCGCATAGCTCAGACAGCCCACCTCCTTTTCCATTGCCCCGACCATCGAAAGAAGCGTCTGCACCAGTTCTTTCTGCTTTTCCTGAAGTACGTCCATGGTAATTTTAACAACGATCATTGCGGCCACCTTTCGGCACTATCTGAACTTTTGACGATTCGACGATTTCGAACACTTTGGGATAGTCTGCTTCAGCCGAATCAAAGCTTGTCTATGATTCGCAGTGCGCCGGGGGCGCGACACTTGAACGAAATCGCGTGGGCCGCGGGCCGTATCCTCCCGGCACCGGCCTATGAAAGGCGAAAGTTGAGTAAGATTTTTTTCTATTCAGATATATATCCAATCTTCATGCCATGATTCGAACATTTGATTTTTATTGAATAACAGTTTGATTTATAAATAACTTGTTTGGAAAACGGTGACAGGAAAGGGGATCATCAGACGCATGAACAGGGGGATATTTGACCAATGGCCATATACGACCATTATTAAAAAACGACGTCTGTGGGACGAAGGAGCATCGCAGAACACAAATGGGATATGAAATTATAATCAGGGTTTGCGGATATGGAGTTTGCGCATGCGGGCGCGCAGTGTGCTGCGGTTGAGACCAAGGATTTCAGCCGCACTGTTTTTGCCGCTCACTTTCCACTGGACCTGTTCCAGCACCTGAACAATATACTCCCGTTCAACCTCCGCCAGGGTTTTTCCGGACCGGATGAAATCCTTCCGGGGCGTTTTCAGCTCATCCGCCAGATGGAGTTTGGGTCCGGAGGAGTTGATCACCGCCCGTTCGAGGATATTTTCCAGTTCACGGACGTTCCCAGGCCAGTGATACGCCCGCAACGCGTTCATGACACTCACCGGGATCAGCTTGATGGATTTGCCCATTCTTTTTGATATCCTATCAACATAGAAATCGACCAGCAGGGGAATGTCATCCGGGCGGTTTCGAAGCGGCGGCATAGTGATCGGAAAGATATTCAGCCGGTACCAGAGATCCTCCCGGAATCTTCCCATGCGGACTTCCTCTTCCAGATTGCGATTAGTGGCGGCGATGATACGAACATCGGCTTTTATCGTTTCAGAGCTGCCCAGACGCTCGAACTCACCCGTCTGCACCACCTGGAGCAGCTTGGGCTGCAGGTCCAACGGCAGTTCGCCGATCTCATCCAGAAACAGGGTAGCGCCGTCGGCGATCTCAAACCGCCCCAACCGTCTGCAAAGCGCACCGGTGAACGCACCTCTCTCATGCCCGAAGAGTTCGCTTTCAATCAGGTTTGAGGGCAGTGCGGCACAATTCATTTTGACCAGTGCACGATCCTTGCGCAGGCTCAGGCTGTGAATCGCTCTCGCCACCAGCTCTTTGCCGGTTCCGGTTTCGCCGAGAATCAGCACATTGGTATCCGTGCCGGCGATCTGCTCAATCTTGTAGAAAACGTACTTGATCTCATTGCTTTGACCGACAATATTCTCATGGTTAAATTCCAGCTTGATTTCTTCCTGAAGATACGTTCTCTCAGCTTCAAGTTGCTCTTTTAATTTTTCTATCTGCTGAAGAGCAGTTTCGGCACGATTTTTGCTTTTTTCCGCCACTTCCCTTGCTGCATTGAGTTCGGCCGTCCGATTTTCAACAATCTTTTCAAGATTCCGTTTGTAGCCTTCACGCTCCGTCACATCCTCGATGGCCAGAAGAATCAGCTGGACTTGCTTGCCCTTTCTATAAATCCGGCTCGCATTCAAATGCATGATCTTGGGGCCAATGGTTTCAAAGTTGTGTTCCACCTCAAAATCATGGAATCTGGTATTCTGAGGAATAATATCTTCAAGTAATTCCCGAAGCTTGGGGATGTTCCACTGCCGGTTGCCAATGTCGTATATCAAGACCCCCTCGGTCTGCTCGGGGCTTACGCTGAAGGTCTGATAAAAAGAATGGTTGGCTTTTAAAACTTTCAGATCAGAATCAAGCACCACGATGGGTTCACGGATCGACCCCATGATGCGATCAAAAATTTCCATAAAAGCCTTTTTCATGTGGTTATCTCACTCGATCCGCATGACCTGTTTGCCTTGATTCTATCAAAGAGTTGTTGGGCATCCATTATAATACATTTTTAGTTTAATATGGCTGTGATTGAAATTCAAGGGGCATAAGAATCAGGTCCGGAGCGCACCCACCAGGGGCGGTCACGGCGGCGGCACAGGGATATTGGGAGGATACCGTTAAAACCGGCTGCTGCGGAAAACAGGGCGGGATGAAACGCTCTTTTCAGGGAACGTCCGACAACGGAAGCCCCTTCAGACTCGTGAATAACCGATGCTGCCTTTTTGAAATTCTTCAATCACTTCACGGGTCAGAGAGGGGCCTTTTTTGAGATCATTTGACTGAAAAAGAACCATATGCCGCCTATTCCTTGTCTGCGTTATTTCCCATCTCGGGTTTCATATGGTCCATCATGTGCCCCTTCCTCATGTCATGCATCTTCATCATATGCGCTTGCATCTCCTTTCTCTGGGAGACCATTTCCTTGATGACGGCTGCCATGGCTGCCACTTTTTGATCCCCCTCCGCTGCATCCATGTCTGCTACTTTTGCGTCAAGCCGCGCATCCATTTCCTTCATCCTTGACATCATCTCGTCGCATTCTTTCATCTGCATCTCTGACATCTTCGGCATCCCCTGTTTATGTTCGAGAGGCGTCCGGACCTGCGCCGGATCGGCAGGAGGTTGCGCTTTTTCCTGTTGAGCGGATAAACCGAGCGGCACCATCAAAACAGCCAGCACGAGCATGAACGACATCAGTATTTTCATGGCCATCTCCTTCTTTGCCATAAAATCAGTTGCAGCATATTTCCCCTTTTGGAAAGACAGCGGGTATCTGGGTGTTTTCATTTTCTCATCTCCTTTTTGGGTTGTGGGTTGTTGCTGAGCCATTATTGTCAGGGACCCTGACCGATCTGTTGTACTGCTTGCAGTTGAGCGCTTTTCCAGCCGCGCAATCGAGAATGAAGCCTTCTGACCCCGGCAGGCTGTCCATGCATGGTTTGCAGCCATTCTGACTATGCCTCATACTCCCCCGGTTCACGGCTTAAGAAGGGTCGAACTCCCGACTGTTTTTGACGGATTCCCGCATGAGATTGAAGTGCACGCTGGAATCGGCCCATTCCACACGTTTGATCCATTGGGGCGACAAAAGAACTGTCTTCCCCGGCAGCCAGTCGGCGGTATCCACAACCAGAAAATGAATCCTCCACGTTTCGTCGTCAACCATAAAATCTTCCACATGACCGATTTCGCCGTCAACTGCATGAATATTCTGGTTTGCCGAAGGCGACAGGCGTTTTATGGGCTCAGCCTTTCGAGGCTGGAGATAACGCCGCACAGTTCCTCATCGTTTGTCCGCTTCCATTGCTTCCATTGCTTCCAATACATGCGCAAGCCGGCGCTCAAATCGTGCCAGGTCGTAAGGGGATCCGATGGTGCGTTCGGCCAGATCGGCGATCCATTGCACCTGGTTACGGAGCACCCGTCGCCGGCCTGGTCCGGCTGTCATACCGGCGATGGTTTGAAGGGCGTCTATCATTCGCGACATGATGGCGACGTTACCCGCGGCATTCTGACGGATCTGGTCGAAGGCTTTGGCCAGCAGGCTCTCGAAGCTCGGGCCTCGGGCAATCACGCGCAGTTCTCCCTGGTCCAGGCCGTGGGAGGGCCCAATCCGGCGGGCCGCGAGCCGTACCAGGATGGCCGTCAGATAGTCCACACACATCACCGCGGTCGTGGTGTCGTTGATGCCGGGCGACAGCGCTTTCATGGCGATATCCACGATCTGCCGGATCCCGTACGCAGCATCCGCTTCCACCATGCGCTGACGGCTGACGACATAGGCCGCGTTCAACCCGGCCGTTGTCTCGTCGTCCGGATCGCCCGGGGCAAGCAGCGAAACCAGCGGCGCGCCCTCGACGACAAACTCCCCGATGCCGCGTTCCATCCGCAGGATCGTCCCGCGTTCCCGGGC
Organism: Desulfococcus sp.; assembly: GCF_050178255.1. NCBI lineage: Bacteria > Pseudomonadati > Thermodesulfobacteriota > Desulfobacteria > Desulfobacterales > Desulfococcaceae > Desulfococcus > Desulfococcus sp. The sequence goes on from NZ_JBFXGG010000090.1 coordinate 5,700, forward strand.
CGCATCCAGGAGGGCGTCCGCGTCGACACTCTCGATGTAACCGGTATGCCGGGCCGGGACGACAGACCAGGGCTGATTCGCAAGGGACGTTGCGAGGTCGCCGTCCACGTTTTCGTCCTCGTCTTCAGCCAACTCTCCGGGAAACAGGTGATCCACGGCCGAGAGGGTCTCCTGTGCGGCCCTGGCAATGATGTTCGACGCCTGGATGGACATCGAGATGTGGTGAATGAAGTAGATCAGAAAGGCGATCCCGACGAAGGCAAGGATCAAGCCGGCCAGCACCGCCAGCGAAGGGACGAACCCCCCTTCGCCCCCCCCGCGAATCGTTCGAAGCACCACCAGACAGTATGCGAAGATGCCGACGAACACGCCGAGCACCACCTGGTTGACGCGATCACGCATGAAATTGCGAATGACCCGCGACGAATACTCACTGGACGTCAGAGAGATGGCAACGAGGGTGATGGAGAACACCACCCCGGCCACCGTGATCATCGAGCCGGCGACGCTCGTGAGCAGGCCGCGGGCACCGGCAGCGCCGGCGCCGAAGAGCAGCGGCCAACGCTCGACAGCACGCAGATCGACGGTCGCGTCCACAGTAATCAGAACGGTGGCGAGCACCACGGCGCTCAGCACGATCGCTGCCGGTACGAACCAGAAGCTCGACCTGAGTTCCTGCCACCAATGGTTCAGTTTCATTATCATTCCTGGTTGCCTTCCCGCTATGGTTCTGGTTCTTCCGTCTGTTTCATAGAGAATCCTCATATTCACGTCCCGATCCGGGGAGGATGGGAATCGTCTTCAGGCATGTAGCCTTTTCTCAAATCGGACAGAAAGCCCGCCATTTTTTCCGGAGAAACCGGGGTTAACTCCGCAAAGGGCCGATCCGTGATCTCTTTCCGGAAACGGTCGGCGAAGGGTTTGCGCGGCGCGGCGCGGAACAGGATTCCGGTAGGGATCCTTTCTCCCGTTTCCATGGTTTTTTCCAAGGCCGTTTTTCGGTCGGTCGGGTCATAATCGTCACCCAGTATGTATACCCTTTCCCGATACCAGCTCAACGGATGCGTCCCCCAGGTGATGCACGGCTGGATGACCTCTACAACGGACAAGCCGGGATGACTGACGGCTTCCATCAAAAGCGATTTCAAATGATCGCCGTCCCCTGCAAAGCCCCGGGCCACAAGCGTACAGTCATGGACGATGGCGATGGCCGGCATGTTCAGGGGCGCGATTTCCACGCCGCTGATCTGAAGGCTTCGTTTCTCTCCGAGCCTCGTGGTCGGGGAAGCCTGGCCTTTGGTAAGGGCATAAAACCCGTTGTTATGGACCACTACCGTGATATCGGGATTGCGACGCAGCGCATGGAGGAAATGGTTGCCGCCTTCTCCGTAACAGTCTCCTTCCCCGGTGACGACGATGGTTGTCAGGCGTGGATTGGCTACATGGATGCCCAGGGCCGCCGGAAGGGCTCTTCCGTGCAATCCATTAAAAAAATTACATTTGAGATAGTGAGGCAATTTGGCGGCCTGTCCGATGCCGGAGACGAGGCAACATTCGTGGGGCTGTTTTCCCAATGCTGCCAAAGCCGTCTTGAGGGCGTTCAGGATTCCGAAATTCGGGCATCCGGGGCACCACTGGGAAGGGACATCGTTCTTGTAGTCGTCGATTTTCACCATTGCAGCACCTCCTGAATGTAGAGTCCGGTCAACGGCAGGCCGTCATAGCGATGGACCTGGCCTGCGAACGTAATTCCGTATTCGGAGCGCAGCAACGTCGCAAGTTGGCCGGTGGCGTTGTTTTCAACGGTCCAGTAAGCCTTGCCTTCGGGAAACCGGTATGCCGGCAGGGGCCATATTTCCCTGAAATGGATCAAGCCCGTCCGGATTCCATTTTTGTTGAGCCGTTCAAGGGCTTCCAACAGGGCCGGGCGCGAGGAGCCCCAGCCCACCAGAATCCGCTCTGCGCCCTCGACATCGACCTCCTCGGGCGGTTGGATGGCGGCTTTCAGTGCCCGATGCTTCGCGAGGCGTTTTTCCACCATCTCCGGAACGGTTCCAGCAAGGTCTTCGGTGATGTGGCCCCGGGAATCGTGTTCATCGCTGTCCGCCGTCACCAGATGCAGGCTCTGGCCGGGGTACAGACGCGGAGATATACCGGTTTGCGTCACCCGATAGCGATGGTAATCGTCGATGACGGACGGGTCGGCCAGATGGAATTCGGGAGCATATTGCTCCAGACGGATGTCCGCCACGGAAAAGAGAGAATCCAGAAGGAACTGATCGGTAAGAACGATGACCGGTATCTGATAGCGGTCGGCCAGATTGAAGGCGCGTACGGTTTGCCTGAAGATGTCTTTTGCATCGGCGGGCGCCAGCACCGCTTTGGAAAATTCGCCATGTCCGGCATGAACGGCGAACAGGAGATCGCCCTGGGCGGTGCGGGTCGGAAGCCCGGTGGCAGGCCCCGGTCGCTGGCCCAGGACAATCACCAGGGGTGTTTCGATCATCCCGGCCAGACTGACGGCTTCCACCATCAGCGCGAAGCCGCCCCCGGAGGTGGCCGTCATGGCCCGGGCTCCGGCGAAACTGGCGCCGATGGCCATGTTGACGGCCGATATCTCGTCTTCCGCCTGCTCGGTGAACACTTCGAATTCCTTCTCGTTTTCGGCCAGAAAGGTGATGGTATCGGTCGCAGGCGACATGGGATACGCCGCCATGAACCGGCACCCGGCCAGAGCGGCCGCCATGGCGAGGGCTTCTGTTCCCGAGACGAGCAGGTACCGGGTGTCCCGTTCCGGAAGCTGCCAGGGACAGATGCCCTGACAGCCTTCACGGGCGAGGAGATAGCCCTTCTCGGCCGCAACACGATTGGCCGCCACGACGGGATCCCCTTTTTTAGCGAATTTCCGGGCGAGAACCGCATGGAGAATGCCGGGATTCATGCCGATCGCTGCCGCAAGTGCGCCGATGGCCAGGGTGTTGACGTATATCTTGTTGCCCAGTTCCTTCCGGGCGATATCCGAAAATGGAATGGAAATCATCCGGTCCCGAATCTTTTTCTCCGCGATGAGAATGCCGTCCGGTTGAATCAGAGGCCCGTATTTCACGGCCGCGTCGTCATTCAACGCCAGAAGGATATCCGCTCTCATGGCCGGTGCGTTGGCCGGTTTTTCGCTGATCCGGATGCAATAACTGTTCTGGCCTCCCCGGATTCTGGATTCGAATTCCTGCCAGGCGAATACGGCATAGCCATGACCCGCGATGGTTTCCCCAAGCACTTCTCCGACGGTCTGCACGCCTTCACCGGCCGCACCGGCGATGACCACATTCAGATCCTCCATCATGTGATGCCTCCCATGATTAGCGTTTATTCCAGTTTGCATTCAAGTTTTTCCCCCTGTCGGTCGGATTGCGACCAACCGCCTCTCTGGCCAGCGGAGCCTTGACCATGGCCCCGTCTTTGGGCAAGGCCTCCCATTGACACCCGGTCTTAATTCAAACCCGCTTCGGGCTGTGCCGGTTTCAAGACGCAACGCTATCCCCTCTCAGCGACCGAAACTGAAAAGATGGGCATCGCCTTCGCCTTTCTTGATTTCCGGTGGTTCCGGTTTCATGCTGTCAACCGGACGCAAATTCAATGAGCGCCGCAAAAGCGGAGAAGCCGGCACCGAATGCCAGCAGCATCCCTTTTTGGCCGGGCTGCGGCCGACCGCTGTCCAGAATCTCCCGCAAGACAAACAGAACGGAGGGTGACGACATGTTGCCGTAGTTCTTGAAAATGCGGTATGAAAAGCGCAGGACATCGTCGGCAAGTCCCAGTGTTTTGGCGACTTGGGCCAGCACCGCCGTGCCTCCTGGATGAACCGCCCACCAGGCAATGTCATTCCGGGTGAGTCCGTGCCGGTCCAGAAGCCCGGAGGCGACCTCCGTCACAGTGCGCGCGCCGATAACCGGCACCCGCCTGCTCAGATGGTTCCGCAGGCGGCCGCCTGCCGTCCGGTAATGCAGATCTTCGCGGTACCGGGGGAAAAGACCCGCCGCAAAGTCCACCATTTTCGCCAGTCCGTCCTGAGAGTTCTCCCGCGACAGATCGAGAACGACGGCGGCGGCGCCGTCACCGAAAATGGAATTGCTCACCACCAGTTCCGGCTCATGGCCGGGGAAAATGGTGGCTGAACAGATTTCCACGGCAAGGCTGAGAACCGGACCTTCCCCGCTTCGAATCAGCATGCCGGCAGCGGCTTCGAGATTCGGAATCGCCGCACCGCAACCCATCCCCATCAAGTCCAGGAAACGAATCGTTGTCTTGAGCCCCAGATCTTCAGCGATATATGAGCAGAGTCCGGGGCAGAGGTAGCCGGTGCAGGTGTTGAAAACCAATCCGGATATCTCGGCGGGTTCCACGCCGGCCTCCGCCAATGCGCGGCGAGCGGCGGCAACGGCTGTGCTGCGACCAAACTTGAGAAAGCGCGCCAACAGACGGTCGGGATCGGTCTCAAGGACATCCGCCTTCGCATCCATTCCCAGATAACGGCCTTTGATTTTGCCGTCCAGGAGAATGCGGCGATACAGATCCCGTTCGGCCGGTTTCAGGGAGAAATGCGTGAAGAAGTATTCGTACGCATCCTCTTGCGTTGCATAAAATGGCGGGGTGGCGGTGCCCAGCCCTCTGAGGATGATGGTTTTCACGACTTTTCTCCTTGTTTGAATCGGACGATGGCGGCAATCCGAAACCAGTGGGCCGGCTCCACGGAAACCGAGACGTCGTCGAGTTGCCGCAACAAGGTTCTCAGTTCATCGATTTTGAAGCCGCGCCGGATCGAGAGCAGAGCGTCATGCCGGACCCCTTCCGGCGCGTCGGTGGCGGCCAGCAGCAGTCTTGCCGCCAGAGACGCCAGGCGCGAGCGGCGGAGATCGTTGATGAGCATGCTGCTTCGCACGAAACCGCGGAGCCTGTGCAGCAGCATCAGGATCTGAGCATTACTGAAATGATGGAAGCACATGGAGGTCAGGGCATAATCATACGGTTCGACGGGTTGATGGGTAAAGGCATCCTCCTGAAGCAGTTTCACCGGCGGATTTCCCGCCCGGACGAGCTGTCCGCGTGCAATGTCAATTGCGTGGCCGGCCAATTCCAGGCAGGTGAAGTGTATGGGGATGCCGCAGGAGCGCGCCCAGCGGATCACCGCCAGCGGGATGTCGCAGCTTCCCGAGCCGATATCGAGGATGCGCAGGGGGGCGCAGGCATGGCGCTCAGCAGTTTCAGCGGCCAGAAAACGCCGGACCAACCGGATGCCGCCGAAGCTGTAATTGACCAACTCCATGAACCGGTAGCTGGCGGCGGCCAGCGACGGATCACAGTCCGGCCGGTCCAGAAGCTCCATCGCCGTGGCGCGTGAGTCAAACACCCCAGAGCCCTCCCTTTGCCATGGCATCGTCCATGATCGCATACCTTCTCAACATCTCGGTGCGGTACTCGGGCGAGATCGAAACGGCCTGGCCGGCAATCCGCTCGCAATAGCCGCAAGCCTTACAATCCATGGCGGTGCAGTCACGGCCGCGAAAACCGTCCAGGAAATTCTTCGGAATCTGCTGCGCATCCACCCGGATCGGACATTCCGGCAGCGGCGAGAGCCAGCCTTGCAGGCGCGCCAGGTCAAGCAGCGGTTTCAATCTCAGCGGATTCACCTGCCGAGGCTTGCAGAAATGGCGCAGGGTCCAGTGCGATTCCTTGTGAACCGGATTTTTAAACCCATACGACAGCAGCAGTTCGGCCAGATTGCCATTGAACCGACGCTCGCTGTATGCTTTGACGCGCCGCAGCAGTTCCACAGACGGAATCCCCCGTTCCAGAAGCTTGAAGGACGTGTATCCCATCGCTTCATACACGGCAAGGTCCTCCGGCCGAATCCAGGCCGACTTGATGAATTGCGACGGATCCGTCAGCCGCTGCCGGGAACAGCGCATAAAGCAGTAATCGATGAAGAGTGTGTCTGTCTCGTCAGATGCATGTGCAAAACCGTTCTGATGATAGGTTTGCATCGGACAATTCATCAGGCAGACGTGATTTGCGATCAGTTCCAGATCGCATCGGACGGCCTGGCGGATAGCCGCAAGGCGGGAGAAGTTCCGGTTGATCGAGAAGCTCTCCAGAACGATGGCATCCGCCCCGAGATCCTCCCAGAAGCGGGCGCGCCGGGGCGTGTCCACCTGGGCGTAAATCCCGACCCTTACCTTGAACTCGGGGAAACGGCGTTTGACCAGTTCCAGAAGAAACGGGGTGGATACGGTGACTCGGCGCACGCCCAGGCCGCCCAGTCTGGTCAGCAGGGCGGTCACCCGTTTCTGCCAGGGGCGTGTCCATTCGCGGTTGCCGAAACAGGCGCCGTTTAAAAGGTAATTGAAGGCAATGCCATGATGGTCGAGCAGGCGAATGTAACACCTCAGATCTGCTTCCGTGAGCGGTGTCGCCATGTATCGGGGACGGCCACTGCTGACACCGTCATCAGGGAACTTGCCGTAAACTTCATCGACCGGGTACGCAGCAAGCTTCGGAACCAGTTCCGGATCGTAGTTCGCCGCCAGTGAGAATCGGGTTGGCCCGGGTGCGGCCCGGACGGCGCTTGTCGGCTCATTTGGCATAGGGTT
>NZ_JBFXGG010000091.1:0-12236 GCF_050178255.1 Desulfococcus sp.
ATAGACGTTCAAGATCCCACCCCTCCCATTCACCCTTAGCCAAGGAGGCGCCCCTATGGAAACATGGCAATTCTTGATCAATCAGGGTCCTGAAACCCTGAAGCTGGCCTGGGAGCATGCCTGGGTAGTGGCGGTCGCCGTTACCATCGCCATATTCACCGGCGTCCCCATCGGTATCTGGATCACCTTCAACCGCCAGGCCGCCGACATCGTACTCTATATTGCCGGTATCATCATGACGATCCCCTCCATCGCCCTTTTCGGCATCATGATTCCGATTCTCTCCGTTTTCGGCTACGGCATCGGCACCGTGCCCGCCATCGTCGCCCTGGTGCTCTACTCCCAACTCCCCATCATCCGCAACACCTATGCCGCCATCAAGAATGTCGATCCCGCCGTCATCGACGCCGGCATCGGGATGGGCATGACCCGCTTTCAGGTGCTGCTCAAGGTTCAGGTGCCCATGGCGCTCAGCATCATCTTCGCGGGAGTCCGGGTTGCCGTGGTCATGTCCATCGGGATCGGCGCCATTGCAGCCTACATCGGCGCCGGAGGTCTGGGACATTATATCTTCATGGGCATCAACCAGACCTACGACGCCATGATCAATGCCGGCGCCCTGTGCGTTGCCGTCATGGCCATCATCACGGATTATATCTTTGGATGGATTGAAAACCGCCTGGTCAGCAAAGGATTGAGGACATAGCCATGATACGACTCGAACGCCTTACGAAAATCTATCCCGGAAGCACGATTCCGGCCGTGGACAACATCAGTCTGCACATTCCCAACGGAGAGATCTGCATCCTCATCGGCTCTTCCGGTTGCGGCAAGACAACCCTGATGCGGATGATCAACCGCCTGGAGCCCATCACCTCGGGCACTATCAAAATCGACGGCAAGGACGTCACCCACATGGACGTCATCGAGCTTCGGCGCGGCATCGGCTACGCCATCCAGCAGATCGGTCTCTTCCCCCACATGACCGTCTTCGAAAACATCACCGTCGTCCCCAGGCTCCTGGGGTGGAACAAAAAACGAATGAGCGAACGGGTTGACGAACTTCTCTCCCTGGTGAACCTCGATCCGGCCATCTATCGGGACCGCTATCCCCGGGAGCTCTCCGGCGGTCAGGCCCAACGGATCGGCGTGGCCCGGGCCATGGCGGCCAACCCACCGGTCATGCTCATGGACGAACCCTTCGGCGCCATCGATCCCATCAACCGGGAGGTGCTTCAGGACGAGTTCCTCAAGATCCAGGAGAAGCTCAAAAAAACCATTGTCTTCGTGACCCACGACATCCACGAAGCGGTCAAGATGGGCGACCGCATCGCTCTTCTCGACGCCGGAAACCTCATTCAATACGCCACTCCGGAAGAGCTTCTCACCCGCCCTAAAAACCAGTTCGTCAAGGATTTCGTTGGTGCCGACCGGGCACTCAAGCGCCTCGATCTGCTCAAGGTGGCGGATGCCATGCTGAAAAACCCCGTCCGATGCAACACCGAGGATGCCAGCGAAAAGATACTCGAGCGCATGATCGAGAAGGATCTCGATTATCTTCTGGTCACGGCGCCGGGCAACCGCCTCGTAGGATATGTCAATCTCGATATGCTTCGAGGGCACAAAGGTATTGTCGGCGACCTGGCCCGGCCCATGAGCATCACCGTTCGACCGGATCAGAATCTCAAGGACGCCCTCAGCAAAATGCTCACCTACGACATCGGCATCGTCGTGGCGGTGGACGATCAGGGTGTACTGCAGGGGGTCCTCAATTCGAAAACCCTTGTTTCCGTAGTAGGCGAAACCTATGATGAACACGGCGGCCATTGGGGCAGGATCACCACGGGCGGGAGGATTCTATGAAAAAAAAGAAAAAAACCGGAGGTGCCGGCCGTTTCTGGATGATGACAGCCTTCGTGCTGACCTTTATATCGGGTATCTACGCGGAACAACTTGGATTTCTCCAATTCGCCATGGACAACCCCGAGGAGATCTGGATGCTCTTTGTGGAGCACATCCAGTTGGTCCTCATCTCAAGCGTCATATCCATCGCCATCGGCGTCCCCACCGGCATCCTGCTCACCAGGGGCTTCATGCGAAGGTATCGGGACTGGATTCTCAATATCCTGGGTATCTGCCAGACGGTCCCTTCGCTGGCGGTCATCGCGATCGCAATGACCTACCTGGGCATCGGCAAAAAAACCGCCATCTTCGCGCTGGTAATATACGGTCTTCTACCCATCATCCGTAACAGCGTCGCCGGACTGGCCGGCATCAACCCGGTCTTTCTCGACGCGGGCAGGGGCATGGGCATGACTCCCGCCCAGATGCTGTTCAAGGTGGAACTGCCCAATGCCATGTATATCATCCTCACCGGCATCCGAACCTCCACCGTCATCAACGTCGGCACGGCAGCCATGAGCTTTCTGGTGGGCGGCGGCGGCCTGGGCGATCTGATCTTCAGCGGGATCGCCATGGTGGACCCGGGCTATATGCTCGCCGGAGCGGTTCCCACGGCGGCTCTGGCCATCTTCATGAACTGGTTCATCGGAAAGATGGAGGGATGGATTGTCAGCGACGGACTGGTCTACGAAAAATAGCGGGATAGGAGCGCGTATCGGGCGATGTGCCCGCTTTCGATCCAATGCGGCATCTATTCAAAACCCAAACCGGTAATGCAACACCGAAAGGAGAGCGACAAACAATGAAGAAAATGACATGGAATTTGATTACGGCACTGTTGATCGCGGCCTTCACCCTGACAGGTACGGCCTTTTCCCAGGAAAAAAAAATAGTGGTCGGCGCCAAGAACTTCACCGAGCAGCGGGTTCTCGGGCTGATCATGATCGAACTGCTGCAGAAAAACGGATTTACAACGGAGGACAAGACAGGACTCGGGGGTACCCTGGTGGCCCGAAAGGCCCTGGAGAACGGCCAGATCGACATCTACATGGAATACACCGGGACCGCCCTGGTCACCATGCTGAAAGAGAAGGAGGTCATTACCGATCCACAGGCGTGCTATGATTTCGTTAAAGAGGCCGATCTGGAGCGAAACGGCCTGGTCTGGCTCCCCATGATGCCCTTCAACAATACCTACTGCCTCATGATGCGCAAGGACGACGCCGAGAAAAAGGGCATCAAGACCCTCTCGGATCTTTCCGCCTACGTCAAGGCTCACAAGAACGAGATCAATTTCGGAACCAACGAAGAATTCTACGCCCGCCCCGACGGCTACAAACCCCTTCAGAAAAAATATGATTTCCAGTTTGGTCGCAAGAATATCAAGAAGATGACCCCCGGTCTTCTTTACAAGGCCCTGGAAGGCGGTCAGGTGGACGTGGCCATGGGATTCGCCACCGACGGTCGCATCAAAGGCATGGGATTTGTAGTTCTCGAAGACGACAAGAACTATTTTCCGGTCTACAATCCCGCACCGGTGGTGAAGAAGGAGACGTTCGAGAAATATCCGGAGCTGGAAACCATTTTCCTCCCTCTGACCGATAAGCTCGACACCGCGGCCATGACCGAGATGAACTATCAGGTCGACACCGAACACAAGCCTGTGGAGGATGTGGCCAAAGCCTGGCTCAAGACTGCGGGATTGCTGTAAACCTTCAAGTAACTGCCGTGGCCGGCGGCGCTCGCTTCAGGGTTGCCGGCCCCCATTTTTTGAGGAGACTGCCCGGGTTCATATCATGAATTCGGGCTTTTTCTAGAGGACTCGGCTTTCAACTTTCATGATGGTGACCGGATAGCGGATACGGTCCATGAAAATCGACAGTTGAGTAGAGGAGAAATTGGAGATATGCCCCACAGTTTAACCGGTCATGTCATCCGGTTCATCACCCATACCCGCTGGCAGGACTTGCCTGAGACGGTTCGCCGCCAGGCGCGCCGATGCCTCATGGACGCCATGGGTGCCATGATCGCGGGCACGAAGACTCCCGTCGGCGCGATTATGACCGAGATGGCCCAGGAACAGTATCCGGGGGACCAGGCCGCCATCCTGGTCCGGAACCGGAGAGCCTCTCTTGTCGGCGCGGCCTTGGCCAACGGCTTTGCCGGCAACGCCCTTGACATCGACGACGGCTATCGAAGGGTCAAGGGCCACCCGGGCGCCTGCATCCTGCCCGTGGTGCTTGCCGCCGCCGAAGCAAACCGGTCCTCCGGCGCGGCGTTCCTGACGGCCCTGGTCATCGGCTACGAGGTCGGCATCCGGGCCGGTCTGATTCGACACGCCACCTACGCTGCTTACCATTCGTCCGGATCCTGGGGCGCCGTGGCGGCCGCCGCCGCCGGCGGGAGGCTCTTTGATCTGTCCCCGGAGACATTACGGCACGCCATGGGAGCCGCTGAATACCACGCCCCCATTGCCCCCATGATGAAGGGCATCGATACCCCCTCCATGGGCAAGGACAGCATCGGTTGGGGGGCTATGGTCGCCATGAACGCCATCCTCATGGCGCGGAAGGGATTCACCGGCATCCGCCCCCTTTTCGACGATACGCCGGAACCGAGGTGGGTGGAAAACCTTGGACGTGAGTGGGAAATCCTCAACCTTTATTTCAAGCCCTACGCCGCATGCCGGTGGGGGCAGCCGGCCGTGGCCGGCGCACTGAAGATCGCCCGGGAACATCATCTCAAGCCGTCGGAAATCCGGCACATCCGGGTACGCACCTTCGAAGCCGCCGCCAGACTTCCCCTGGGCCGTCCCCGGAATACCGAGGAGGCCCAGTACAGCCTGGTGTTCCCGGTGGCCGCCGCGTTGACGGACGGGGAGGTGGGACCCGCCCAGGTGCTGCCCCCGCGCCTCCACGCTCCCGAGCTGGCGACCTTGATGAACCGGATCTCCATCGAAGTCGAACCATCGTTTGACGCTGAATTTCCGGCAAAAGCGCCGGCGGAGGTGTCGGTTGAAACCATGACCGGCGAACGCTTCACCTCCGGCAGAATCGAGGCCCTGTGGGAACCGCCGGACACCCTGCCCTCGGATGCCGACCTCCAGCAGAAATTTCTTTGGCTGACCGCTCCGGTTATCGGCCGGGATCCCGCCTGCAACCTGGCGGAACAGATCTGGTCGGCGGATCGGTGGGCCGATATCCACCCCATTATTGATGGGTCCCGAGCCGCCGTCTGAACGGCAGGTACCCTCGCAACCATCGTTCACGCGTATTCATGAAAGGATGTCGTTAATGAAAGTGGGCGTATATCAGACCAATCCTGTCCTCCTGGATGTCAAGAGCAACATGGAGGACACACTTCAGAAAATCGAGGCTGCCAAGGCCGAAGGCGTCGACCTGGTGGTCTTCCCCGAACTCTCCCTCACCGGATATTTTGTTCGGGAAAGATACCATGAAGCGGCGCTTCGCATGGATTCGCCCGAAATCAAACGGTTGGCCGCAGCAACCCGGGGGACGGCGGCCGTCATTGGGTTCATCGAAGAGTCCAAAGCCATGAATTTCTACAATTCGGCGCTGGTGGCCGTGGACGGCGAAATCCTTTTCGCCTACCGAAAGCTCAATCTGCCCAATTACGGTGTTTTCGAGGAACGCAAGATCTTCTCGTCGGGGAAGCAGGTCCGGGTCTTTCGTCATAAAGGTCTGACCATCGCCCCTTTCATCTGCAACGACCTCTGGCATCCTTCCCTGCCGTATCTCGGGGTTACCCAGAAGGCCGACATCTTCATCACCATGTTCAACTCTTCCCGGGGATCCATGGGAAACGAGTTCTCGAACATCGAAAGCTGGAGCATCATCAACCGATTCTATTCCCGCGTGTTCGGCGTTTACAATCTCTGCGCCAACCGCGTGGGATGCGAAGTCTTCGAGGATCTCAGATCGCGGGACGAAACACCGGAGGATGCAACCGACACGAGTATGGTGGACGACAACCCTTTCCGGTTCTGGGGCGGCAGCGAGATCATCAACCCCTTCGGCCATGTCATCACGTCGGCGGCACTCTTCGAACCCGATGCCGTCTTCGCGGATATCTCGAGGGACCTGGTCCGCAGAAAGCGAATTCTGCTCCCCTACCTTCGGAACGACGATCCCTACTTTACCCACCGGGAGCTGGGAAGAATCCTTTACGGGCAAAAACTATCGGCCTGACATCAGAAGAGCGTCCGAAAGACGGCCGGGCTTCTTGTCCCGACGATCCTTTCGATCAAATAAGGGGCATCGCACAAATAAGGGGCATCGCATGCCCCGGATGCCCCTTCCCCGTCCGCCCTTCCCTGCCCGGTTCCGGCAGATTACCCGTCGAAAACCTCCAGATTGAACAGGATGTCGTTCTCGCGATAGGATCGCTCGAGTTTCTCCTGATGCATCTTCAATGCGTCGCCGTACCGGCCGGAGAGTTCCAGGACGATATAGTTGATCAGGCAGGTGAGGCTGGCGGTGCTGCCGAAAATCGGGATATGTTTCGAAGGGGCCACCAGCACATGGCGGGCAAACCCGTTCACAGGGCAAAGAGAACTGTCGGAGATGACGATGAGGGTATGCCCCATCCGACGGACATGCTTCGCGATGCGAATCAGCTCATTGGGGTAGCGGGAGGTCGCAATCAGGATCACCAGGCTTTCCGGGGAGGCAATGGTCAGTCGGTCCAGGCTGGTGGAGTCACTCCCCTTCAGGATCTGGATATTCCCTCGAATCTTGGTGAGCTGCCAGCCGAAATAATAGGCCAGGGTGAAAGAAAGGCGGGATCCCACAACGAAAATATTGTCGCTGTCATGGAGCGCCGACGCCGCCGCGCGGATCGTTTCGATGTCCAGGCTCCGGTACATCTGCTTGAGATTGTCGATCTCCTTGAAAACCTCGTGACGGAAGCGATCGGCGCCCGGTTCCCCCATATCCGTCAGATCCACCCGGTCCACCAGCGTCATCTCCGTGTCCACAAGATCCCGCAGCGCCTGCTGGAAATTGCTGTATCCGTCAAACCCCACCTGGACCACGAACCGGACCACCGTGGCCTCGCTCACCTCGCAGGCCTGGGCCAGTTCCTTGGTGGTCATGAAGACCACCTTTCTCGGATTGGACAGGATGAAATCGCTTAAAATTCGGCCCTTTGGCGTGAGGGATGAACGGTTCTCAATGATTTTCTTCAGAAGAGGATGCTCCTGGAGTTTGACCATGGTATTCCTTTCAAAATGCGATTGTATTTTGTCATTTGAATGTCGCTGAAAACAGTTTTTCCCCCTGACCTCAAAGCATTTTTTGTATCCGGAGAATGCTCAGGTTGACATTTCAGCTGAATTTTCTGAGGAAGGTACAAAAAGCACCGGACGAAATTATCTGAATTTTATCCTTAACGTCTCCCGACGTTTTTTTCAACAGCAAATTAACGGATGGATTGAAGCGCTTTCAAGACATATCGGTTTTATCCATATTTGATTTTGCAGCGTTCTTTTTGGTATTTTTTATTACATTCCGAATAGAATATCCGGCATCTTCATCACCCGGGATCAGCAATCTTCGCAAAAACTTGATTCATCGACCAAAATCGTCTATCCTTTTTTAGATTCGACATTCGACTGTGAAAGACCGTTGCCGGCGTCATGTCGAAGTCGGCCGTCGCGTCCCTGAAACCACCTGAGGTAAAGAGGCCCCATGATATCCGAACCTATGACGTTTTCAGATGTGCTTGCCCAGACGGTGCTGGATTCCCTCTCGGCCCATATCGCCATCATCGACCAGAAGGGTATTATTCTCGAAACAAACCAGGCGTGGCAGGGTTACGCCCGCAAAAACGGGCTGGAGGGAAACGCGGACGCCATCGGAACCAACTACCTCGACGTCTGCGAAAACGCATCGGGTGACGACGCGGAGGATGCCCGGAAGGCAGCCGACGGCATCCGCCTCGTCATCTCCGGCGAGGCCAGGGAATTCCTCTACGATTACCCCTGCCATTCCCCCAACGGGGAGCATTGGTTCTACATGCGCGCCGTTCGGATACTCTATGACGGCCCGGTTCGCGTCGTCATCAGCCACGAAGACATTACCGATCTGAAGCTCGCGGAAGAAGCGTTGAAAGAAAGCGAGGCGGCCCTCAAAGAACAAAAACAGAGCCTGGAGGAGAGCAACATCGCTCTCAAGGTCCTCCTCAAACAACGGGAAGCCGACAAGGTCGAGCTGGAACAGAAGATTCTGGGCAACATGAAGAAACTCGTCTTTCCCTATATCGAAAAGCTGAAAAAAGCCGGCTTGAAAGCCAGAGAACGGACCTTCGTGGAGATTGTCGATACCCATTTGAAAGACATCATTTCGCCTTTTCTGCAACGCATGTCAGCAGCCGATATTTTCCTCACGCCCCAGGAAATTCAGGTGGCCTCGTTGGTGAAAGACGGAAAGAGCAGCAAGGAAATCGCGGAAATCCTGAGCATCGCCGAGACGACGGTTCACTTCCACCGGCGCAATCTCCGGATCAAGTTCGGAATCGAGAATCGAAAGACCAACCTGAGGACCTATCTCCTTTCCCTGTCCTGACGGCCTGCCCTCGATATCGTTCCTCCCCGTCGCCTCTTCGCCTGCAAATGATGGGATTTGCCCCTCATTCACTTCTTAAACCTCTCTTATTGAGTCTGCTACGGCCTGCATTAAATTGTACTCAAGGATTCGAACCGATCCGATGGCTTCGGCCAACACAATGAACTGAAAGGCGATGACATGAACCTGATAACGAAAGACGCTGTTGCAGACGTCAGATTTACCCTCTCATGGGAAACTCCGGAAGCGCGGCACACGGAAGTGTATCGTGCCCCCCAGCTCAACCTGTGGCGTGACATCCTCCCGCATGACATCCATGACGGATTGATGGGAAGCGGCGCCGGCGATTCGGTGGAGATGGACGTAACGGCCCATCTGCCCGCCTATCGACCGAGCGAGAGCTTCACCCTGAAGCGATCGCGGTTTGGCGACACGCTTCTGGGCGCGCCGAGAATCGGCCGCTTCTATCCCAAGGGCCTTCTCAAAGACGTCACCGGGGTCTTCCCACAGAATATTTCACCGTTTAGATGCATTCACGTCGAAAACGGACATATCCAGGTGGAGTTCAATCACCCCCTATCGAAAAGATCGGCACATCTTGTCGCCGAAGTGATGAAGGTCGATGAGAAAAAAATCGAGCGGGGCGGAACCGTCATGGATTGGCTGGAAACCGTGAGCGAGGGACCGGGTATGCAGGCCCGATGGTGTGGGCATCCCACCGACTTTTTCGCGGACGCTCCCTTCCTGCGGGATGACGAGGCACCGGACGGCCGTTTTTACAGCAAGCCCCGTTTCGTTCATCACCTCGATGCCGCCGCCATCGAGGTCATCAAAGCGCTCTACGCAAGATTCCTCGATGACGGTGCGCACGTTCTCGACCTCATGAGCAGCTGGACATCGCATCTTCCCAACGACTTTAAAGCGGGGCGGGTCTCGGGGCTGGGCATGAACATCGCGGAGTTGGAGCAGAACACCGCTCTCACGGACCGCGTGATCCACGATTTGAACATCGATCCCGAACTTCCCTATCCATCGGAAACTTTCGATGTTATACTGTGCACGGTTTCGGTGGAATATCTGACCCAACCGCAATCGGTGTTCGATGAAATGGCGCGGGTGCTCAAGCCTCGAGGCATTGCCGTGGTAACATTCTCCAACCGCTGGTTTCCGCCAAAAGCCATCCGGATCTGGAAGCACCTTCACGAGTTTGAACGGATGGGGTTGGTTCTGGAGTATTTCGAGCGGTCGGGTCGGTTCGGGGGTCTCGAAACCTACTCCGTCCGCGGCCTGCCGAGACCGTGGGATGACAAGTATTATCCACAGATGCGCTATTCCGATCCGGTGTATGCGGTGTGGGGACGAAAACTGAGCTGACGGGAATTGAAAGAAAGGATCTAAAATGACATTAAAATCGTATTTTGAAGAAAAAAAAGGGTTCGGCGTACTTTCCACCGCTGACGGCGAGGGTCGGGTGAATGCAGCCGTCTACTCCAGGCCTCATGTACTGGAAGAAGGTACGGTGGCTTTCATCATGTGGGACCGTCTGACCCACAGCAATCTTCAGTCCAATCCCAACGCCGTATTTCTGTTCCGCGAAGACGGGGCCGGTTACAAAGGAAAGCGACTGTACCTGACGAAGACGCATGAGGAGGAGGAATCCGAATTGCTCCACGCCTTGCGCCGAAAGAGTTCGTCACCCGAAAAAGACGCCGGTATGTCCAGGTTCCTGGTGTTTTTCCAGGTTCACAAAGCGCTTCCCCTCATCGGAGCGGGGGAGGACGCATAGAGCGAAAGGCGCAATATCATCCACAGGAGGTGTCGGCGGTCAGTGAGGCGTTGACCGCCGACAGAACCGCCATGGCGGTTCAGGAAGTTTTTCTGTTTTTTAACATGCGATATGCTGCAAGAAGCAAAACAGCACCGCCGACGGAGACGAGCAACCCCTTGAAATTAAATCCCGAAAAGCTTCCGAATCCAAGCAATGAACTGATAAATCCCCCCACGAACGCGCCGGCAATGCCGATCAGAATGGTGACGAAGATGCCTCCCGGGTCTTTTCCCGGCATAACGAGCTTTGCAATGACGCCGACAATGAGTCCCAGCACAATCCACGAAATGATGCCCATGACAGTTTTCTCCTTTTATCGGGTTGATGTTATGATGACGTTGGTTTAAGGCGTGCTTCTCGCCATGTTTCAAGCTTCTCTTCGATAAACCGAATAACGGCCCGGTGTTCGTCCGCGCCTCTGCCTTGCACCCACAAGGGTTCACCGAACGCAAATCGGACTTTTTTCAAAGGATCGATCCTTCCAAAATCCTTGAAGCAACGGCCGTTCTCCCAGGCATCCGTCATCAGCGCCAGGGGAACGACGGGAACCTCGGCCCGTTGCGCCAGCTTGATACCGATGGAATTGAATTGAGACGGCTCAAAGCGCCGGGTACGCGTGGTCTGGGGAAAAACGATGATGGAAATCCCTTGTCTGAGGCGAATCATTCCTTCCTCGAGTACGGTCTTGAAGTCCCGGCGGGGATGGGTTCGCGTCACGGCAATGGGATCCCGGGATTTCAGAACGTATCTGAAGAATGGATAGGCCAGCAGACTCTTTTTGACAACAAACGTCACCGGCTTGACGGGCTGAACAATGCCGGGGAGCACGGTAGTCTCCATGACGCTCATATGATTGCCGATAATCACACAAGGCACACGAAGCGCTTTCAGGTGTTCGACGCCGGTGATTTCGAACGCTACGCCGACACGCTCCAGGGCTCTCAGGGTGTCAAAACTGCTCCGGGTCCAGTCGCTTCCGTCGTAAAGACCGCGCTCCGCCTTGACGCTCGCCCGGTACACGATGAAAAGAAACCGGGCGTAAAAGGACAGGTCCGGAAAGGCTCTCGAAAAGGGTGAAATCCTGACGGGGTTCGTCCGGTATGGCGATCGCAATTGAATGAGTGGCTTCATGGAAAACAGGCCTCGGGGCCGAATCTCTTCCGACAGGTTATGAACGGTGTCTGTCGGTGGACGGCGCCCATCCGGTGTTTCGACCGAAGCGTTTCCGCTACCGGCCGCCTTGAGGATCAAACTTCAGTTGAGCTAAATCCACGTTTTTAAGAACCTCTTCGATCTCCTCCCGGGGAATTTCAGGCAGGCTTTTCCGGTCGGGTCGCAGCTGTCGAGCCCCCCTGAGATAAACATGTACAATATCCTTCGCCTGAGTGCGGGTGTTCCAATGGATCAGAACACGAATGCACCGGGGGAGGCTGTTCGGCACCGTCATCTCGTGACCGCACAACAGCGCTACATCATACCATCCCAACTGCCGGGCGGCCAACGCCGGATAAGTGGCGTTCAAATCCGTCGTGGTTGTGAAATAGGCGCTGGCGACATCCTCCGGTTTCATGTCGTTGGCGCGGATGATGAGAAACAGCATCTCCCGGGCCGCCGCAAGAATGGCCTCGTCGGTGTTTTCAGTGACGGTGACGGCGCCGCGGACACCGCGGCACACCATCGGCCCGCGCTCTTCCGGGAGACGCTGTTCATCCAAATTCATCGGCTCTCCCTCGTGAGGACTATTCACCACTGCCCGCTACGGCAAAGCCTTTGGGGGTCAGCCCGGTGGAGGAAGGTGTCCCGGCGATTTGGGCGAGGTATATATCCCCCAATTTCTGAATGTGTTCATTGACGCTGTCAAAATAATTGTAGTGGGTCTGCTCTTCGTCAATGATGGTTTCAAAAAGTTTTACACTGATGCT
>NZ_JBFXGG010000092.1:0-12134 GCF_050178255.1 Desulfococcus sp.
GAATTCGGATTTTGCCGGCGGTCGCGGACGGCCGGCGGAAAAAAATGAACAAACATTTGTAATTTGTATTGTATTTCGGTATGGAATGGTATCTGGTATAATCTTTATTATTAATGTCATTATTTCAAAGGAGCGCAGCATGAAGATCAAAGGATTGTTAATCGCCGGTATTCTGGTCCTGACCTGTATGACAAGTGCCTATGCCCTGGAAACCGGATTCGGCGTCGGCCCCGGCGACGTCCTGGAGATTTCGGTATGGAAGGATGAGAGCCTGAGCCGCCAGGTGGTGGTGCCGCCGGACGGCATGATTGCATTTCCGCTCATCGGCGACGTCAATGTCCGGAACATGACCGTCACGGAGATCCGGAAAAACGTCACCCAGCGGCTGAAGGAGTATGTCCAGGACGCCGTCGTGACGGTGATGCTCCTCGAAATCAACAGCACGAAGGCCTATGTCATCGGAAAGGTCAACAACCCCGGGGTGTTTCCCATTTCAATGGACACCAGCGTCATGCAGGTCCTTTCCATGGCGGGCGGACTCAATCCCTTTGCGGCTGAAAGCCGTATTCACGTTCTCAGACGGCAGAAGGACAAGACCCTCAAGTTCCCGTTTGACTATAAGGAGGTGCTCAAAGGAGAGAACCTCAATCAGAATATCACCCTCCAGCGGGGGGATGTCGTTGTCGTGCCGTGATGTATCCGTGCCGAATCACCCCTGCCTGCCCCGGCAGGCAGACGATTTTTCGGGATCACGGCATCGGACGGCCGTGGCTGATCGCTAATTTCTGGTTGTGAAATGAAGGTGGCATGATGACGGATATCAAACGGAAGTTGTGGGTCGGTGCGGTGCTGATGTTCAGCCTTGTGATGCCGCTGTCGGCATCCGCGCAGGACATCCGCTTTACCCCCCGCCTGGGCGTCACGGGGGAGTACAACGACAATATCCTTTTTCTCAGAAACGACAGGACCGACGATTTTATCCTGAGCCTCGCTCCCGCCCTGGAGCTGGGCTACAACACGGAATCGCTGGCGTTGAACTCCCTGGCCGGCATTTCTTTCAGGAGATATCTCTCGGAGGATGACTACGACAGGGAGGATTATTATGTTTATCTGAATGGAACATACCGGATGACCGAGAAAATGACGGTGAACGGGCGGTTCAATTACATTCAGGATTATGCAGCCGAGTCGCGGATCGTCGATCTGGCGGAGCCGGATGTCGACTTCGATGAGCTTCCCGTCGATCCGGGCATCGAAACTTTTTTTTCGGAACGGAAGTACTACAGGGCCTGGGCGGGCATGCAATATCGGCTGACGGAAATCTCGGAGCTGGGGGTCAAGTACCGGTACCTGAGGAATGACTACGACCTCGAAGAGAACAACGACTATGACCGGAATGTCGTCGATCTGACTTACTTCCGGGCGCTCAATAACCAGAGGGATCGCATCGGGCCGAGGCTGGGCTATACCTATAACGACTCCGACATCAGCGAATACGACAGCTACAACCTGGCGTTGGCCTGGCATCATCTGTTTACCGAGACCCTGAGCCTCTACACCGATATCGGCGTCCGATACACCGAAGAGAGCTTCAAAGACAGCAATGTAGAAGACGACGACTGGGGCGGCACGGCCAACATATGGTTGACGAAACGGGGCGAGACCCGCGTGCTGGACCTCGGTTTCAGCCATGACATCGGAACGGCGTCGAACGGCCGGGCCGTCAATGTCTCCCGGCTTTTCTGCCGGTTGAACCAATTCATCACCGAACGATTATATTTTGATTTCAAAGGCAATTTTTTTGTGACGAATGAGGACAATTATTCCAACTTCGACGATGTCGAAATCTTTCTGGATGTCATTCCCTCCCTGCGATATCAGATGACGGAGGATCACGCCGTCCGATTGGCATACAGCTATACGATCGATTATGACAGGTCCCTCGAAGACGATCGGGACAGGCATCGGAATCGCGTCTGGGTCATGTTCGAATTCGGCTTTCCCAACACTTTATGATACATATATACAGGCAAGGCAGGCAACAATCATGGCAGATCAAAAATTGGAATGGAAGGACGTCAAAAGTTTCATCCGGAGGCGGAGGCGATCGTTCATTATCGCTTTCCTGATTACCTTCATCTCTTTCGTCATCCTCGCGCTTGCGCTGCCTTCCATTTATCGCGGGGAGACGACGATCCTGATCGAGGATCGGCAGATTCCGGAGAACCTGGTTCAGTCGACCATCACATCCTATGCCGAGGAGCGGCTGAACGTCATTCAGCGGCAGGTGCTCAGCAATGATCGTCTCCGGGACATCATCGAGGAATTCGACCTGTATCCGGATATCCGGGAGGCGGAAGGCATGGGGGCTGCCATTGGGGCCATGAAGGAAGCCATCGGGCTCGAACCCGAGAGCACCGCTTTCATGGATCCGAAAACCGGCAAGCCCATGAGCGTCACCATCGCATTTCTCCTCTCGTATGCAGGGCGGGATCCTGAAACGGTCCAGAAGGTGACGAACGTTCTCGGCAGGCTCTTTCTGGAGGAAGAAACCCGGATCAAGGAGCGCATCACCGGCGCCACCACCGATTTTCTCATGGCCGAGGCCGAAGCCCTGAAAGCGCGAATCCAGGAACACGAACAGAAGATTACCGCATTCAAAAGCGCGCACTTCGGTGAATTGCCCGAGCACAACAAGGTGAATCTCGATGCGGTTGCGCGGTTGGAGCGGGAACTCGACCAGATCGATATGCAGATTCGCAGTCTCCAGGAACAGAAGATCTCCCTTCAGGGCCAGCGGATGAGCGTCGATCCGTTGATGCCCGTTCAGGTGGACGGTCAGAATGTGGCGAGAAATCCTTCGGAGCAGCTCAAATCCCTGCGTCTCAAGCTGATCAGTCTGCAATCGGTTCTGTCGGACAAACATCCGGACGTCAAAAAGCTCAAGCGTGAAATCGAGAAACTGGAAGGCCAGGTCGGGGCGTCCGGCGTCAGCGGGGAGGAGATCAAGCGGCTCGACGACCTGAGAGTGCGGCTGGCCGGGCTGAAAAGCCGTTATGGCGCCAGGCATCCGGATGTCGTCAAGCTGGAAAAGGAGATCGACATCCTGGAGCGGTCCATCGCCGGCCAGAGAAGAAGCGGTGATACCCGCAGAATGGCGCGGGAGGTGCCCGACAACCCGCTGTACATCAGCCTGACGACCCAGATCGCCTCCATTGACGCCTCCATCGCCGGCCTCGTGAGCGACAAGGCGAGCGTTCGAAACGACCTCGCCAGATATCGGCAGCGGATCGAGACTGCGCCGATGGTTGAAAAAGAGTACGGTGAGTTGACCCGGGATTACACCATCACCAAAGAGAAGTATGATGAAATCATGAACAAGCTGATGACCGCGAAGGTGGCCCAGGGGATGGAGGAGGGGCAGCATGGTCAACGGTTTGAAATCAAAAGCCAGGCCTACCTGCCGACCAAGCCTTACAAGCCGAACCGAATCGCCATTATGCTGCTGGGCTTTGTCCTGGCCTCGAGTTTCGCGTTCGGGGTCGCGGCGGTTCGGGAATTTTTCGATCACTCCGTCAAAAACGACAAGGAGTTGAGCGAACTGGTCAGCGTTCCCGTGCTGACGGTCATCTCCAATGTCCAGACAAGACAAGAGCGCGTCAAGGGAATGCTTCGGGGACTGGCATGGGCTTTCGCCGTTTTTGCGGTTGTCCTGATCGGCGCGAAAGTCCTTGACGAATTTGTGCCCATTCGGGAGATATGGGATTCGATGATTCTTAATGCGAAAAATATGTGACGACAGACACTATGAGCAAATTGAAGAAAGCCTTGGAAAAGGCCAAAAGCGAATATCCGAGCATCCAGCTTCACACCCCTGAAAAACGTGAGGTGACGCCCATTCCCGTTCCGGGCGAACCTTCCGTTCCGCGGCGTGAGGTGAACGTCAACTACTCCAATACGAAGGTCCGGCCGGTATCTCATGACCAGCTGAGGCAAAACAAGATATTTGCCTTGTTTTCACAGGAGAAGGTCAACGATCAGATCAAGACCCTCCGGTCTCAGGTCCTGAACAAACTGAAAAAACTCGGGGCCAACGATTTCATGATCACCAGCGCCAACCCCGGCGAAGGCAAGACGTTCACGAGCATCAATCTGGGGGTCAGCATCGCCCAGGAACTGGACAAGACGGTCCTCATCGTCGACACCGATCTTAAGAATCCGGCAAAGGATCACTATGATTTTGCAAAGGATTTTTTCAGTGTCGATGTCGAGACGGGTCTCGCGGACGTGCTTCAGGGAAAGGTCGATCTCAACGATGCCCTGATCAACCCCGGCATCGACAAGCTCACCATCCTCCCGGGGGGGACTTATCTTCACAATTCCTCGGAGTTGCTGGGTTCGCCCCAGATGGAACGGCTTGTCAAGGACATCCGGTCGCGGTACAAGGATCGGATCGTCATCTTTGACGCCCCTGCCGTCCTGGCCTGTTCGGATCCGTTTCAACTGACCAAATTCGTCAAGAATGTTCTTTTCGTCGTCGAGGAGGACAAGACCACCGGCGACGATCTCCGAAAAGCGCTCAAGCTCTTGACCGATATCGAGATGATCGGCATGGTGCTGAACAAATCGAGGACGAACTGAAACCACTATGTATGAAAAATTTTATGGGCTGAAGGAAAAGCCTTTCCAGATTCTTTCCGATCCGGCCTACCTCTTCATGAGCAAGGTCCACGAGAGCGCGTATACCCATCTCGAATACGGTATTCTGGAGAACAAGGGCTTTGTGGTCATCACCGGTGAAATCGGCTCCGGCAAAACGACCCTGATCAACTATCTTCTCGAAAAGATCGAGACGAATATCACCACGGCGCTGGTCAACAACACCCTGGTAAAACCCGCCGATCTGCTGAAAATGCTGTGCCAGGATTTCGAGATCGAGGTCAAGGGGCTGGACGAAACAGAGCTCATGACGGCGTTCTATCAGTTTCTGGTGGAGCAGTACACCCTGGGAAAGCGGGTTATTCTCATCATTGACGAAGCCCAGAATCTCAGCCTGGAAGCCCTGGAGCAGGTCCGGATGCTGTCCAATTTCGAATTGGACAAGCAGCACCTCTTTCAGGTGATCCTGGTCGGCCAGCCCGAGCTGCGGTACAAGCTGCGGCAGAAGGCCCTGGAACAGCTTGCCCAGCGGGTTTCGGTGCATTACCACATCAGCGGCCTCGACGCCGGGGAGGTGGTCGACTACGTCAAGTATCGCCTCAAGATCGCAGGGGTGGAGGGCCGGGACATCTTTCAGGAGGATGCGCTGGAGGCTGTCTGGGCCTATTCGCGGGGGATTCCCAGGCTCATCAACATCCTGTGCGACACTGCGCTGGTGTATGGTTTTGCCGACGGACTGGAGACCATCGGCCGGGACGTCGTCGATTCGGTGATCCGGGAACGGGAAGTCGGGGGTTTCAATCCACTGAACGTTAAAGAGGATGATGAAGAGGGTTACGTCGGATTCGATGAGGGAGGGGGGGCTTCCGCACCGGATCGTCGATTTCCCGTCGAACGGAAGCTCGAGATGATTGAAAACCGTCTCGACGATCTTGAAAAGCGCATGATCAACCTGATGGACGGCAGCGGGAGGCGCGACCAACTCATCCTGGAGCTTTTCAACCTGCTTCAGGACAATTTGAAAGGCCGATACCGCATTTTAGGGAAATTGCATTCCAACGGCCGCAAGAATCACAACAAGCAGAGTTCGGAGCTCATGCCGGTAAAAGGGGACGTTCGCTTCCGATTTTAACCGCAGGGGACGATGCAGGGTGTCGTCCGCATCGATGTGACGTGAAATGATGTCACGGAAATCCCGCGGATTGACACCGCAGGTCATTATCTGGTATTGCGACGGGGGAGTCAGGAAAGGCCGCAGCTTTCAGGCGCGGATTCCGGCTCCCCCGTTGTCGTTGGTGCCGCCGTTACGGCGTGATGTCCCGCGTTTTCAAGAAAGGAGATGGGGGGATATGTCCATATCCATGGGCTGGCTGGTGCTGCCCGCCGCTTTTGTACTCGATTTCTTCATCGGAGATCCCCAGTTCGCTCACCATCCGGTGCGCTACATGGGCCGGGCCGTCGCCTTCATGGAGCCGCGCTTTCGACGGCTCCCGATGCCCCTTGCAGCGTCCGGGGGTCTTTTTGCCCTTTTCCTCGTTTTGGGGACCTGGGCTGCCGCCGCACTCGGGATCGCGGGGGCCGGCCTCGTATCCCCCGTGCTGCGGACGATTCTGGAGATTGTTCTGCTCTATTTCTGCATCTCCTCCCGCGGGCTTTCGACGGCCGCCCTTGAAATCTACGGCCTTCTCAGAACCGGGGATCTCCGGAAGGCCCGTTCCAGACTCTCCCTGATCGTGGGCCGGGAGACCCAGACGCTTTCCGAGACCGGGGTCGCCAGGGCCGCTGTGGAGACGACGGCGGAAAATCTCGTGGACGGATTCGTTTCACCGCTCTTCTTTTTTCTGCTGGGCGGCGTGCCGTTGGCGGCGGCCTACAAGATGGTGAACACCCTCGATTCCATGGTGGGGTATAAAAACGACACCTACCGGGCCTTCGGCATGGTCTCGGCCCGCATCGACGACGTCGCAAACTACCTGCCTGCCCGGCTGGCCGTCCCGGTCATCGCCCTGGCGGCCCAGCTCCTGAACCGCCGCGGTATCGGGGCCTTCCGGAGGGCCGTTCAGGAGGGGCGACGCCACGGCAGCCCCAACGCCGGTTATGCGGAAGCCGCCTTTGCCGGCGCCCTGCAGGTGAAGCTGGGGGGGCCCAACATCTACCACGGCAGGCGCGTGGACAAGCCGTATATCGGGGGCGGCTTTGCCGATGTCGTTCCCAGGGATATCCCCCGGGCGTGCGACCTGATGGAACTGGCGGCGTTTTTGTGGTTTGTCGTCATCGGGTTCGCGGGGATGTTCACTGCGGTATTGGGGGGCTGAGGGCTCATGACGTCTCTTCCGGATCCGTCCGGAGCCTATCCGCCGCCGCCCCTATCCGTGAAGGGACGGTACCCGTTCAGGCTGGGCACGACCTCCTTCATCTACCCGGACGATTACCTCCCCAACGTCCAGGTGCTGGGGCCTCATCTCGATGAGATCGAGCTGTTGCTGTTCGAGAGTCGCCGGGCCGACAGTCTGCCGTCCGGAGCGACCATCGACGCTTTGGCCCGGCTCTCCGCCGAAATGGATGTGGGCTACAACATTCACCTGCCCACGGACGTCTCCCTTGCCGCCGAGGATCCTGACGAGCGGGCGCGGGCCTCGGCCGTGCTGGGGCGGTTCGTCTCGGCGACGGCGCCGCTCTCGCCGTCGGCTTACGCCCTTCATCTGCCGTTCGATGGGGGAGCCACGGACCCCGACGGGATCGGGCGTTGGCAGGCAGCCGCGGCTCAGGGAATCGGCCGTCTCCTCGAGACCGGCGCTCCGCGAAACCTGCTCGCCGTCGAGACCCTTGACTATCCTTTCGCGTGGGCGGCACCCCTCGTGGAGGCCTTTGATCTCTCCGTCTGCATGGACATCGGCCACCTGATCCTTTACGGTGTCGATCTTGCCGCGTTTTTCAAGCGCTTCCGACGCCGCATCCGTCTCATCCATCTCCACGGCGTCCGATTCACCAGAGACGGCGCAGGCCGGGACCACGTGGGGCTCGAGGAGATGCCTCCCGAGCATTTCGCCGCCGTCATGGCGATTCTCAAGGATTTTGACGGCGTGGTCTCCCTGGAGGTTTTTTCCCATCGGCACCTGGCCCCGTCGATGAAACATCTGGATGCAGCCTGGACGGCTGCCGGGAGAAAGTATACACCATGATGCTGGTTTCGGACAATCTGCAGATCACCCATCCCGACATCGACCGTGCGGTCCGGACGCTGGATCCCGCGCCCATTCAGGACCTGGTTCGGCGGTGCGTCGCCGCGGGCGCCGATGCGATCGACATCAATTCGGGTCCCCTGGTGCGGGAGCCCGAGAAAAAGATGGCCTTTCTGGTGGCGGCAGTCCGGTCGGTCACCGACCTGCCGGTGTTCCTGGACACCACCAACCCGAAGGCCATGGAATCCGGGCTTCGGGCCGCGAAGGGCCGGACCGTCATCAACGGATTTTCCCTCGAGCCCGCCAAACTGGAATATATCCTCCCGCTGGCCGGGAAATACGACGTCGACATTATCGGGTATCTGCTCTATCCCAACAGCCACGTTCCCGGCGACGAATCCGAGCGGCTCGGCGTGGCCGTGACGCTTTTCGAAGCCTTCCAGAAGGCGGGGGGCAATCCGGAGCGGCTGATCATCGATCCCATCGTCGCTCCGGTCATGTGGGAGAACGGCAACCGTCAGAACATGGCCATCCTCTCGGTGATCCGCACCCTGCCCGACCTTCTCGGGTTTCCCGTGAGAACCGTCGCCGGTCTCTCCAACCTGACGACGGGCCCGGGACCCCGGGACCGGAAACGGCGTCTCGAGGCCGCCTATCTTCCCATGCTGGCCGAGGCGGGCCTGACCATGGCCCTCATGAACGTCCTCCACACCGAAACGGTGCAAACGGCCCGTGCCTGCGAGGCCCTGATCGGAGACCGGATCTTTACCTGGGCCGGCTGGTAGGATCCGGCATCTCCGGCTACCGGCCGAGTTTCTCCAGGGCCGCGTCGACCTTGGCGTTGATGGCCAGGGTCATCTCCTCGATTTCATGGATCAGCCCGGCTGTCTCGTCCATCCCGTGGGCTCGTGCCTTCTCGGCCCAATCCCCGTAAGTCCGGGCGTGATCGGCATTGTGCCGCCGCCAGTGCGTCAAAAGTTTCTTCATCTTCTCTTCAAAAGACATGGCCTCAGGTTCGGGCGGGTGAGGCTCATGGCCGTGATGATGCGTTTCGTGATCGTGATGGTGATGATCTTCGTGCTCGTGGTGATGGTCGCCGTGATCGTGATGGTGATGATCTTCGTGGTCGTGGTGATGGCTCATACGAGGTCCTCCTCTATCCGGGATTGACAGCGATGTCCGACATGGCATGCGGATGATCTCCCTTTCCCCGACGAACGGGGCGGGACGATCTTCTGGATATCCCGAACGGCGGCTCCTGATCAAGGAAAATTATGATATGCCGCTTCCCTGAGTACGCCGGATCAACCGGAGCATGTTCCGGTTGATGGAGAGCGCGCAGCGGGAATGGACGTATTCATGGGGGGTCTCCCGGAACGGCACGTAGACCGGCAGTGCCGCCGTGGGTGTTACGGACGTGCCCTCCAGCCTGGGGATGATGCGATTTTTCGGGCGCAGGAGCGCCGCCGTGAGGACCTTGAGGGCCGCGACCGCGCCGGCGGCGGGAAGATTGACGGGAATGAGCCCGCCGTCGGGGATGCCGGGGTTGACCGACGCCTCGGGCTGGGCCGTTGTCATGGTGCGGGCGGTCTGTAAAAAAGCCTGGGGCGAGAGGCTGAATGCGGGCACCCAGAAGTGAAACGGTCTCTTCTCCCAATCCTGTTGAATCACCCGGGGCAGGTTGGCCTGCCGCACGAAGTCGGCGTAGGACGACAGGGGGATCCCTGAAATGGTCGCCGTGATCCGCCAGAACGGGAAATAATGCCGTGCCGCCGATTCGGCATCGGCAAGAAACGCACATCTCATCCGGGTCAGGCCGTTTCGACCGGCCCGCCAAAGGGACCGGCATTGGGGGCAGGACAGGAAGACGGCCGCCTTCTCCGCCGCCATGTCCCATCCGCAGTTGGGGCACAAAGTCGGTACAAACCGGATCGACCCGTCCGGGGCTTCCGTCGGGATGTCGTTCAGATCGCCCCCGACCCGATGGCCCGGCGCCGCCGGGCGGTTCAGGACCCCGTCCATCAGGGTGTCGCCCAGGGCATAGAAGGGCGCGTAGATGAGGGTGAGGGTTTCGCCGATAAGGGCCGTCACGGCGGCGGATTCCGTAAAGACGGCTTGGAAGCGGGTGTTGAAACGGGAGACCGCCGCGGCGGGGGAGACCGAAGGGACGAGAAATCGCGCCCCGTCATGGGCCGCGGCCGGCCGCAGCGTCATGACCTGGCTTCTCAACCCCAGGCTCTCGGGAAGGCGGGGAACGGAAACGGCCGGCTGGGTATGGTCCGCCACACGCTGCCGGACGGTCGTCGCCGTACACGAGAAGAACATGCCGCGACACCGCCAATAGGGGACATAGACAAGACACGTTCCTTCCGGAGCCGTGTGGGGCAGCATGTAACGGAAATGATCCCGGGGCACCAGGTAGGAGGCCGTTCGACAGTAGTCGCAGGTAAAGATCCGGTCCGCCTCCCCAAGGCATGCCGGTGCCCCGCACTGGGGGCACTGGTGCTCGACGCGGAATCCGGTCACATCCGCTCTCCGCACTGGTTGCAGAAAATGGCGCCGGGGAGGTTTTCCGCCCCGCATGCGCCGCAGGGCCGGTTCAACGGCTTTTCCGTCGTCGAACAGCCGCACCGGGGGCAGAACCGGGCGTTGGGGGTGAGGTTCTTTCCGCAATTGGCACACTGGGAGAAGATCACCTGCTGATGGCCGCATTGGGGACAGAAGCGGGCGTCTTCCGGAATCCGGCTCCGGCATTCAGGACAGGCAAAACCGCTTCCGGGTTCAGGCGTCCGACCGCCGGAAGCCGAAGGGGCCAGATATTGGGCGAACATGGCGGGCATCATCAGCCCGAGGCCCGCGCCCATGGTATCTCCGGCCCCGGATCCCGCAGCCTTTTCCACGGCCATGGCCGCCTTCATCCGCAGCAGACGATCCATATCGCCGATGACCTCCATGCGGCTCTGGTCGTCGATGGCCTGCTGCACCTCGGCGGGGGGCGTCACGGCGCCGATGTAAAGATGGGTGAGAAGGAGGCCGAAATGGCCGAAATCCTCCTGGAGGCGCCTGGAAAGACGCTGTGATATGGCATCGTACCGGGCCGGAAGCCGGGCCAGGGTGTCCAGGACCTCTCCGAGGGTGTCGTTGAAGCGGGAGACGATGACCTGGCTGAGGTAGGCCGAAACATCCGCCATGGTGTAAACCCCCTGTGTGCCCACCATGCGGTTGATGAAAAGGACGGGCTGGACGACGCGGAGATTGAAGACGCCGTAAGCCCTGAGCCGGATCAACCCCAATGCCGCGTCCTTGAAGGCCACGGGATCCCGTGTCCCCCATTTCAGGTTGGTGAAGGTCTTCATATTGACGAAGTAGACCTCGGCCCGTAAGGGACTTGTGAACCCCCAGGGCATCGCCGCGATCTTGGTGAGCAGCGGGATGTTTGCGGTTTTGAGGGTGTGGCGGCCCGGACCGAAAACCCCCACGGCCTTTCCCTGGTAGAAAAAGACCCCCGCCTGGTTCTCCCGAACCGTCAGCTGCGCCCCGTACTTGATCTCTCCCGAACCCGCCTCCGGGATCCGGTGCACCAGAGCCTTCCCCGTGTCGTCGAACCATTCGATGTTTTCCAGAAATAACCGATTGTCCGTATCGATGACAGGTTCCTTTCAGACGCGGTCGGCAGGGGACCTCAACCGTCTCCTGCCGACTGGTTATATTGAAAACTTGCTGAAAATATAGCTGAATGCCGCGGTTTTGAAACTCCGATCCGGATGGGCCCAACGCCTTCGGCGGCGGTGGACGACATCCTTTCACGGACGGATCGGGTCAGGGACAGGGGGTGATGCGCTTCACAGCCTCTCCCGAATTGGGGGGGGAGTCGACTTTGATTTTGAGATCGGCGCTGTCTCCAATGCCCAGACCGGATACATAGGTAAGAATATACTGGTCCTCCAGCAGAAGATCGACCAGTTGCTGATAGACGTTGCCGAGATTGTCCGATGTCGGGGCATCGTAGAATTGGCCTCCCGTATCGGCGGCCATCTGTTTAAGAACGACGTTCTGGATGTTTCCGAGCCCGATGGTGAAGACCGGAATGCCCCCTGTATTGGCGGTTGTAATGACATCATCGAGCGTGGTGACGGGAACGCCTTCCGGTTTATCTTCTCCGTCGGTTACAACGATCACGGCTTTCCGGGGATTGCTTCTTCCCGCCGTCTCCTGGGCGGCCAGTGAAACGGCGTCGTAAAGCGTGGTTTGCCGGCCGTTGTCCCAGTCTGCGTATATCGCGTTCAACAGCAG
>NZ_JBFXGG010000093.1:0-11947 GCF_050178255.1 Desulfococcus sp.
CCTTTGACATGCCCGAACAGTTCACTTTCAATGAGGGTGTCGGGGATGGCGGTGCAGTTGACGGAGACAAAGGGCGCCGAGGCCCGGTCGCTGCCGTAGTGGATGGCCCGGGCGACGAGCTCCTTTCCCGTGCCGCTCTCTCCCGATATCAGGACGTTCACCAGGGTGGATGCCGCCTTGTCGATGAGGGAATAGACCGACTGCATGACGGCGGATTGACCGATGATGCCGTAAGATTTCGGAGGGGTGACGTCGGCGTGGACGCTTCTTCTGAGGCGGAGTTTTTCCCGGACCCGCTCGATGGCCGAAAACAGTTCGGCTTCGGTGAACGGTTTTGTGAGATAGTCCTCCGCGCCGTCCTTGACGGACTGGATGGCGTTGTCGATGCGGGGGTAGGCGGTCATGATCATGATTTCCGTGTCCGCGGCATTCTCCCGGATGTATCGCACCAGGTCCAGGCCGTTCAGCTGCGGCATTTTCATATCGGTGATCACCAGGTCGACGGGATGGAATTCCAGCTTGCCGATGGCCTCGGCAACGCCGGGGGCGACGCCGGCCGCATACCCGGCGCCGCAGAGCTGTCGCTGAAGGATTTCCAGGGTTTCAGGGTTGTCGTCGACGATCAGAATGCGCATGGTTTCAGTTGGATCTTTTTCCGGCATGCTATGCCTCGCTGTTTTTCAGGGGAAAGGTGATGCAGAAAACACTGCCTTCCCCCACCTTGCTGGAAACGCGGATATTCGCGCCGTGGCTTTCGACAATGCCCTGGACGACGGAGAGACCGAGTCCCGTACCCTGTTCGATCTCCTTGGTCGTGAAAAAGGGAAGAAAAATCTGCTCCAGGGTCGCCGGATCCATTCCGGTTCCGGTGTCCGCCACCGTAAGCGTCGTATGTCCTTCCTCACGACGCGTCCGAATGGTCAGGCGACCGCCCTCTGGCATGGCTTGTGCGGCGTTCATGATCAGGTTCATCAGCACCTGCCGCAATTGAAACGGATCTGCCGTTATGTCGTCAAGGGTCTCGTCAATATCCTGAATGATCTCAACACGGTGTTTTTCGCAGAGATGGGTCATGAAATAGACGTTCTCCTTGACCAGCAGATTCAGGTCGACCGCTTGCGTCACCGGGGGGACCTGGCGGCTGTAAAGCATCAGTTTCCTGACGACCTCCCGGGCATGGAGGGTCGCCTGGATGATTTTTTCGATATCCCGGGCCGCCTGCGCCGGCAGTCCCTCGGCACCGGCGGCCAACTGGGCGAAACCCAGGATGTTGTTGAGCGGGTTGTTGATCTCGTGGGCGAACCCCGCCGCCACCTGGCCGATCTTTGCCAGACGGTCTGCATGGCGCACCTGGGCTTCCAGTTCAACCTTCCGGATTTCGCCCTCTTCCTTTTCGAGCAGCAGCGAAAGGTGATGGGCGACGGTTCGGATCAGGCGCTGTTCCTTCTGAACGACAGACGGGTTTTGTCTTGTTGTTGCCGGCGGTTTCCCGGAATAGACGACCTTGACCATGCCCCGCTGCCGGCCGGCGATATAGACTTGTTCCATAAAGGCGTGAGTCGCCTTTTTTTCCGAGTAGCCGGGGCTGTAGAACACCTGTTGATCCAGGCGGATGAAGGCGGCCGCCGAGGAAGGGTCTTTGAAGGACTGGGGAAGCATGCCCGCGATGGTCTGGGCCTTTTCGGTGAAGGGCATCTCCGAATTTCGCATGACCTGGGCCAGACAATAGAGGAATGTCTCTATTTTTTTATCGAGGTTGTCGAGCTTCTTTTTTTCTCGGGGCATGCGGGGATCCTTTTTCGGCCTTGCCGTTGGATCGAACATTAATCGCCCCTGGATGCCGCGTCAACTCAAAATGGGCGACATCGTATGAATCTTCTGAATTTCATCACAAAAACCGCGCGGAAAATCCGTTGCCGTTTTTTCGATAAGGAATGGCACAAATCCGGGGTTGCATCCTTCCGGCATCACCGTGCAGCGCTCTGTCGTGTCTTTTTTGATGTCACGGGATATAGCCCGCCGACTTCACCGGCTGCGAGTTCACAACGGTTTCCGCAGTCGCCACCCATCCGCCGCCCATGGACTTGTAGATGTCGATCAGGGCCTGAAGCATTGCATTCCGGCCGGCAATTTTCGACAGTTCGACATTGAACAGGCTGCGTTCGGCGTCGAGTACCTCCAGGTAACTCGTGACGCCTTCATTATAACGCATTATCGCCAACCGTGCATAATTCTGCAGTGCCCGGGTCTGCCTGACCAGGGATTGGAGTTTTTGATCTGATTTTTTCTGGTTTACCAGGGCATCGTCCACCTCGCGGAAGGCGTTCTGAACGGTCTGAAGGTAGTCGTACAGCGTTTGTTTCCGGAAGGCTTCGGCGCTTTTGACTTCGCCGCCGATGCGGCCTGCCGTGAAAATCGGAACGGTCAGGGGGACGCCGACGTTCCATACCTTGGATCGGCCGCTGAAGAGATCCGACAGATCGGCGCTTGCAGTGCCAAGGTCGCCGGTCAGGGAAATCGTCGGGAAATAGAGGGATTTGGCGACGCCGATCCGGGCGTTCGCAGCGATCAGGGCCTGCTCGGCAGCCCGGATATCAGGACGCCGCGCCAGCAGATCGGAGGGGAGGCCGGCGGGGATCGCAGGGGGAATCAATTCGTCGATGGTGAGTCCCCGGGGAATGGGTCCAGGGTTTCGGCCTGTCAGGATGCTCAGGGCATTCTCGGTCCGGGCGATGGCCAACTCGATTTCGGGAACGCGCGCCAGGGCGTCCTCGTATTCCGCCTCCGCCTGGCTCACGTCGATCTCTGGGATGATGCCCCGGTCCAAACGGATCTTGAACAGGTCCAGCGTCTGCAATCGGGTCTTCACTGTGCGGCGGGTGATCTCCAGTTGCTTGTCTAGCGCCCGGATCTCCACATAGGCGCCGGCTACGGCGCTCACCAAGGTCAGAACCACCGTCCGCCGGGCCTCCTCCGTGCTAAAGAGTTCGGCGCGGGCGGCCTCGGAAGCGCGGCGGTACTTACCCCAGAAATCGATTTCCCACCGGGCGCTCATGAAGGCCTCGTAGTAGTCGAAGGTCGAATCCACCCCCGAAGGAATGGGGGTGGGCCCCACCTCGGTTACCCGCTCACGGGACGCGCTTGCACCGGCATCGGCAAAGGGGAACTGATCGCCGCGGGTGGAAAAATAGCGGCCGAAGAACTCCTCCACCCGAGCCGTGGCGATCATCAGGTCCTTGTTCTCCGAAAGCGCCGTGCGTACCAGGCCGTTCAGAACCGGGTCGTTGAACTGCTCCCACCAGGCCGTGTCGGCAAGGTCCAGGGCCTCTTTCTCCTCGATCCGCCAGGCGGCAGGGACATCCACGGCAGGACGCCGGTAGTCCG
Organism: Desulfococcus sp.; assembly: GCF_050178255.1. NCBI lineage: Bacteria > Pseudomonadati > Thermodesulfobacteriota > Desulfobacteria > Desulfobacterales > Desulfococcaceae > Desulfococcus > Desulfococcus sp. The sequence continues at coordinate 3,385 of NZ_JBFXGG010000093.1, forward strand.
GCCCCACCATCGCGCACCCTGTCGCGGTGATTAACAGCGCGCAGCAAAGAAGCCGTTTACGCATGTTCTTCTTCCTTTCTTTCTGCTTGCGGATCTTGAGATCCGGTCAGGGCTTGCCGGCCCTCGCTTTTGCCCCGGTGGGACAGTCTTTCCACTACGTAGAAGGTCATGGGAATCAGAAAAATGGCGATAAAGCTCGATGCCAGCATGCCGCCGATCACGCCTGTGCCCATCACCCGGCGGGCAATGGCCCCCGATCCGGTGGCGACGGCCAGCGGGATACAGCCCAGGATAAAGGCAAAACTCGTCATGAGGATCGGCCGCAGTCGCAGGCGTGCGCTTTCCAATGCCGCATCCGTGATGGATTTTCCCTTTTCGTATTCCACCTTGGCGAATTCGACGATCAGAATCGCGTTCTTGGCCGCGAGGCCGATCAGCATGATGAGTCCGATCTGGGCGTAGAGATTGAACTCCATCCGTCGAATGAAAAGGCCGGTAAACGCGCCTAAAACCGCAACGGGCGTGCCGAGGAGGACGCTGAAGGGCAGGGACCAGCTTTCGTACTGGGCGGCCAGAATCAGGAAAGCGAAGACCATCGACAATCCGAAGATCACGGCGACCGGTACGCCTTCCAACGCCTTCTTCTCCTGGTAGCTCATGCCGAGATAATCATAGCCCATCCCGGCCGGCATGTCGGCTTCGAACACCTCCTCCAGGGCCTTCATGGCCTGTGCCGAGCTGAACCCCGGTTTGGCGGTCACGTTGAGCTGGGCCGAACGGTAGAGGTTGTAGCGCATGGTGAACTCCGGTCCGGAACGCTCCCGGGTCGTGGTCATGGCGGAGAGCGGCACGGTATCGCCGGCGGCGTTTCTCACATAGAATTGGCCGAGCTGTTCCGCCTCGGTCCGGTATTCGCCTTCCGCCTGGATGTATACCTGCCACTGTCGGCCGAATCGGTTGAAGTAATTGACAAAATATCCGCCCATAAAGGCTTGCAGGGTGCGATAGACCTGGTTCAGATCGATCCCCTGCTTGAGCACCCTGTCGCGATCTACGTCCACGAAGACCTGTGGCACCGTGGGCAGGAAGGTGGTGGAGACCCGGGCGATCTCGGGCCGCTGCTTTGCCGCCTCGATAAACCGCTGTACGTTTTCCCATAAAAAAGCGATATTCTTCCCGGAGCGATCCTCGAGGATAAAGGTCACGCCGCCGGCTGTACCGATGCCCGGGATCGCCGGCGGAGAGAAGGCGAAGGCGACTCCCTGGGAAATCCTGCCCATACGCTGATTGAGGCTTGCCATGACGGCTCCGTATTGCTCTTCCGGGCTTGTCCGCTCATGCCAAGGCTTGAGCGTAATGAAATAAAAACCGCTGTAGGTGTTGGCTACGCCGGAGAGAAGGCTGTAGCCCACCACCGTGGTGCAAAACGCGACCCCCGGGGTTTCCATGATGATTTTCTCGATTTTCCGGCTGGCCTTGTCCGTCCGCTGCAGGGACGCGGCATTCGGCAGCTGAACCCCGGCGTAGAGGTATCCCTGATCCTCCTCCGGCAGAAACCCGCCGGGAACGCCCTTGCCGACCGCACCGATCGCGGTCGACATGACGGCGAGCAGGATCAGGCTGATCACGAACTTGCGGATGAACCATCCGCAGAGCTTTACGTAGCTGTTCGTGGCTTTTCCGAAGAGATTGTTGAATCCGCGGTAGAAGGCACCCAGGGGCCCGCGGGTCTGTTTCCTGGGCTTCAGGATCAGGGACGAGAGTGCGGGGCTCAGGGTCAGGGCGTTGAAAGTAGAGATGAGGACCGAGACGGCGATGGTTACCGCGAACTGCTGGTAGAGCCTGCCCGTGATCCCGGGGATGAAGATGGTGGGCAGGAACACCGCGGAGAGCACCAGACTGGTGGCAATCACCGGCCCGGAGACCTCCTCCATGGCCTTGATTGTCGCCTCCCTGGGAGAAAGCCCATGCTCGATATGGTGCTCCACCGCCTCCACCACCACGATGGCGTCGTCAACCACGAGCCCAATGGCGAGCACCAGGCCCATGAGCGCGATGGAGTTGATGGAAAACCCGAGAATGGGAAACACGGCAAAGGTCCCGATCAGAGAAACCGGCACCGCCAGGGCCGGGATCAGGGTCGCCCGCCATCCCTGGAGAAAGATGAACACAACGATAATGACGAGCACCAGGGCTTCGACCAGGGTGTGCAGGATCTCCTCGATGCCCGCGCGTACCGACTGGGTCGTGTCAAGGGGGATGCTGTATTCGAGATCGTCCGGGAAGTTCTGCTTCGTCGCCTCCATGAGCCGTTTGACGCCGTCCACGGCTTCGATGGCATTGGAGCCGGGAAGCTGGTAAAGGGCCAGCACGGCAGCAGGCTTGCCGTTCAGACGACCGGCCATGGCATAGGTTTGGGACCCCAGCTCGGTACGGGCGACATCCTTAAGTCTTACCACCGAGCCGTCCGTGTTGGCCCGCAGCACGATCTGCTCGAATTCCTCGGGGCTCGAAAGCCGGCCCTGGGCGCGGATGGCGTAGGTGTATTCCTGGCCGGGGGGCACGGGTTCAGCACCCACCTGACCGGCCGGGTTGACGGTGTTCTGCTGCTTGACGGCATCCACGATCTCCGGAACGGTGATGTTCAGTTTGGCGAGCTGATCCGGCTTCACCCACAGCCGCATGGCGTACTGACCGGCGCCGAAGACCGTGACGCTCGCGATTCCGGGGACGCGGGTGAGTTGATCGTTCAGGTTGATGTAGGCATAATTGGCCAGGAAGGTCGCGTCGTAGCTGCCTCCCGGTGAGGAGAGAGCGATCAGCATGAGCGGTGAAGAGGTGGACTTCTTGACCGTGACCCCGTAGTCGCGCACCTCGGCGGGCATTTTGGCATCGGCCTGGGTCTTGCGCATCTGGGCCAGGACCTGGTCGATATTGGGGTCGGTTTTGACGTCGAAGTTGACGTAGAGCTTCAGCTCGCCGTTGTTGGCGTTGAGGGAGTACATGTAGTTCATGTTGTCCACTCCGCTCATTTCCTGCTCGATGGGGGTGGCAACCGACTGCTCCACGGTCTGGGCATCGGCACCGACATAGGTCGTGTTGATGACGATCTCCGGCGGGACGATGTCCGGATACTGGGCGATGGGAAGCCCCAGCATCGCCACGATGCCCACAATGACGAAAATGATGGAGATGACGATCGCCACGATGGGCCGGTTGACAAAAAATCTAGCCATGGAAAATCAACCTTTCTTCGGGTATCGGAAGAGGCTGTCTACCGCCTAAGGTTCGGCCGAATAAGGCAGGGGGGTTACCTTGATGCCGTCCTTCACCTTCTGGATGCCTTCCACAACGACCCGCTCCCCGGGTTTCAGTCCTTCCTCGATGATCCAGAATGCATCGGAGCGCCTGCCGACCTTGACGCTTCGGATCTTCACCGTGTTGTCGGCATCCACCACCGCCACCCGGTAAGTGCCCTGAAGTTCGCTCACGGCGCGCTGGGGCACCACCATCGCCGCCTTTTCGGTTTCCAGGAGTGCTCTTACTCTGGCATATTGTCCGGGCCGCAGGATGTTCTCGGGATTGGGGAAGAGAATGGCCACCCGGATGGTCCCCGTCCGGGGATCCACCTGCCGGTCGGCAAAACCCAGTGTTCCCTTGTGGGGCCAGATGGTGCCGTCAGTCAGGATCAGGTCGAACCCGGTTTTTCCAGGGGCATGTTTTCGGGTACCTGCGTGTTCCATCGTCTGCAGGTATTCCCGCTCGCTGATGGGCACATAGACCTTGATGGGGTCTACCGTGGAGACCGTGGTCAGTTCCTGCGACTGGGGGGTGCCCACCAGATCGCCGATCTGTGCCTTTGCAGCGCCTGCGATGCCGTCTATGGGGGACTTGATTTTTGTGAAACTCAGTTGAAGCTCGGCCTTGCGAACCTCCGCCCTGGCGGCCAGGACCTCGGCTTCGGCGGCCTGAACCCGCCCCGTGGCGTCGTCTTTATCCTTTTGGCTGACCGCACGGGCTTCCGCCAGCGGCAGGATGCGTTTGAGGGTTGACCGGGCCGTCGTGAGCACGGCCTGATGCCTGGCCAGAACGGCCCTGGCCACGTCCAGCGACGCCTCAAAAGGACGCGGGTCGATCTCGAACAGGAGGGTTCCCTTTTTGACGAAACGTCCTTCCTGGTAGTTCTGTTTGATCAGGTATCCCTGCACCTGGGCAAGAATCGTGGCATTCATCATGCCGTCCGTGGCGGCCACATACTCGCGGGAGGTCGGGACCGCTTTTTCAAACACATCAGTCACCTCGACCTCGGGCGGTGCCGCTGCCGTCACCGCTTTGGTTTCCTTTACACCGCCATGGCCGACGCCGCTCAACATCGTCACGACCGTTATGAGCATCAACATCAGCAGATGTTCTTTCTTCACGTTGCCTCCTCCTTCATCGAAATATCCGATATGGCCCCATTACCCGTATGACAATTTCCTGAGACGGCGATTTGTCGTCCGCGCCGGCGATAGCAGCATCAACCTTCAGGATATGCCATGACATCAACATTCTGAAATACATCGGTCCGCGGATAACCGTGTTCTGTAATCTGATGTCCCGGCTTGAGAAGGCGTTCTTACCGGGTTCTGCCGTGAACATTATCCAAGATGATCCTGATCCGATCTCCCCAGAACCTGAACGCCTCTTCAGTGGACCCCCATTTGCTGAACCGTTCCGTGAATCCCGCGCTTTTTTCGTCCTGGGCAACGGCGAGCACCTCATTCGTCACGGCGTCGAGAACCATTATCTCGGCGGTCGTCGATCCTGAACCGGACCAGGCGCCCGTGGCCCCTTTCTTGAAGATACTGATGCCCAGACCTATGGGAATCACCGAGGTGACGGTGCTCAGCTCCGGATTGCTCTGTTTGAGATCGGTAATGGCAAAACGAATCCGCAAAACATCGGGACCCGGTTTTGCCGCGATGGGGTAGGCGTCCTTGAGCGCATTGACGAGAATCATGTTGCATTTATCCGCCAGAGCCTTCATTTCCTGGGCATCGATGCCCTTATGTGCCGAATCGTCCGAAAGGTAGAAAACAACGCTGTCCAGCATAATCCTGTTGTACCGGCTGAAATCGGCATCGGGGTTCACCCAGCGCATTTTGGCCCCGCCTTCCGGACCGGGCTGCAATTTGCCGTAATAGTCCTTTAGAAAGCCTGAATATTGCATTGGGGCTGCAGGCTTGCCGGATTGCGTGCTCTGCGTTGCGCAGGCGGTCATGAGGCACGCCAGCACAATCCCAATAGCGATTGCCGGAGTTTTCCCTGTCGGTCTTATCATGGGCTTTTCCTTTTTTCGGTGTTGATGCGTTATGGTTGTCCCTGGGGCGGTTCCCGGGAATCACTTCCTCATTTTTGCCAAGCACCCTGCCGAGCCGGTAGAATTTGGCGGCATTCCGCATGCAGCAATAGACCGAAGCAATGGCGTTTACGTCGGCGTCATACCTAAGGTTCAAACTCCCTGCCTTATGCGCCAGATATCCTTGCAGTACTCCCGAATGGACCTGTCCGACGAAAACCTGCCCATGCGGGCCACGTTGAGGATGGAGATGCGGGTCCAATGCTCCTGATCGCGATAAGCAGCGGCAATCTGATCCTGGCAGTCGATGTAGGCTTGATAGTCTGCAAGCAGCATGTAGGGATCATGATTCAAAAGAGTGTCAAGCAGCGGAACGAAACGCGCCGGATGGTCCGGGGAAAAATGCCCGGAATAGAGCAGATCGACAGCCTCCCGCAATTGGGCGTTTTCCTCGTAATACCGTCTGGGGTTGTAGCCGCGCCCCCAGAGATCGTTGACTTGATCCACCGTCAATCCGAAAAGGAAAAAATTTTCAGGCCCCACGGCCTCTTGGATCTCGACATTGGCGCCGTCGAGGGTTCCGATCGTCAATGCGCCGTTAATGGAGAATTTCATGTTGCCGGTGCCGGAAGCCTCCTTGCCGGCCGTTGAAATCTGTTCGGAGAGTTCAGCCGCGGGATAGATCATCTGGCCGTTTTTGACATTGAAGTTCGGGAAAAAGACGACCTTGAGGCGTCCGGCCACGTCGGGATCCCTGTTGACCACCTCGCCCACGTCGTTGATCAGTTTGATGATCAGTTTGGCCATGGCATATCCCGGCGCGGCCTTGCCGCCGAAGATGAAGGTCCGCGGCGTGATGTCCAGGTTCGGATTCCGCCTGATCCGGTTGTAAAGGGTGACGATGTGCAGCACGTTGAGATGCTGCCGCTTGTACTCGTGGATCCTTTTGACCTGGACATCGAAGAGGGTGTCCGGATCGACGGTGTTGCCGGTCCGCTCATGAATGAGCCCGGCAAGATCTGCCTTGTTGCCGCGCTTCACTTCCCGCCAATGATTACGGAATGCCGGATCGTCCGCCAGAGGCGCGATCTTTTCGATTTCTTCTTCGAAGCGGCAGATCCAGCGGTCGCCGATGGCGCTTTCGAGGAGACCGGCAAGCTTGGGGTTGCTCAGCACCATCCAGCGTCTCGGGGTGACGCCGTTGGTCACGTTGACAAAGCGGTCGGGATAAATAGCATGAAAATCCCTGAGCACGGTCCGGGACAGAAGTTTCGTGTGCAGCTCGGCGACACCATTGATCCGATGGCCGGCCACACTGGCGAGGTGCGCCATCCGGATGCTTTTTTGGCCGCCTTCGTCAATGATGGAAAGCCGGGAAGCCAGGCCGTCATCCCCTGGAGCGTGCCGGCGGACTTCCTCGAGAAACCGATGGTTGATTTCATAAATGATTTCCAGGTGGCGCGGGAGCAGGTGGCCGAAGAACGGAAGGGGCCATTTTTCCAGGGCCTCGGAGAGAAGGGTATGATTCGTGTAGGAAAACACGTTTCGGGTAATGGTCCATGCCTCGCACCAGTCCATGTCGTGTTCATCCACGAGCAGGCGCATGAGTTCCGCAACGGCAATGGCGGGATGGGTGTCGTTGAGTTGAACGGCGAAGCTCTCGTGAAACGTATCCAGGGCTTTCCCCCGGATGAGATGAACCCGGATCATGTCCTGAAGTGCGCAGGAGACGAAGAAATACTGCTGGGCGAGACGCAGCGTTTTGCCGATTTCCGGCTCGTCGTTGGGGTAGAGGACCTTGCTGACGGTCTCGGAAACCACCTTTTCGTCGACCGCCTTGTAATAGTCTCCGACGTTGAAGGCCTGGAAATCGAAGGATTCCACCGCCTCGGATTTCCAGAGGCGCAGGATGCCGATGAAATCCTTGCGAAAGGCGGGAATCGGTGTGTCGTAGGGGACTCCCTTGATGACCCGGTTTGGAATCCACCTGATCCGCAGACGCCCGCGCTCGTCATGGAACCATTCGGTGCGGCCGCCAAAATTCACGGTGCAGGACAACTCCGGCCGGTGAATTTCCCAGGGGTTTCCCAGGCGGAGCCATTTGTCGGTTTTTTCGACCTGTCGGCCATCACGGATTTCCTGGCTGAAGATGCCGAATTCATACCGTATGCCGTAGCCCAGGGCCGGCACGCCCAAAGTGGCCAGCGAATCCATATAACAGGCGGCAAGTCTTCCCAGGCCGCCGTTCCCAAGGCCCGGCTCCTCCTCCTGAGCCAGGAGGTCGTCGAGATTTAATCCGAGCTGCGCGACAGCTGCCCGGGTATTGTCATGTATACCCAGATTGATGAGCGCATTGCCGAGATGCGGGCCCATCAGAAATTCAGCCGACAGATAGCCGACGATCTTTCTTTGGGGATCCGCAATCGCCTGGACGACATTCATCCAATGTCCGAACATGCGGTCTCGGACGGTATATGCAAGCGCCACATACCAGTCATTGCATGTGGCCATGACCGGCAGGCGTGCCTGGGAAAAATGGATATGGTCCAGTATGGACTTCCGGATCGCTGCGACGCTGTTTCCGCTGCGGGCATCGTTTTCGGTCGCCGGTGGGAAATCTTCCTTTGCTTCCAGTTTCATGACCAAACCTCCCGATCAGCATATGTCAACGTGTTCGGGCCGAGGCCGGCACTGTCAATTTTTCCGGCTGGATGGTCCGGACGGCCGCCGTCTACGCCTATGTGCGGGTTATGGGCCGCCGCCTCCGGCTCGACTTTCCAAGCGGGTACAGGGGTGGATGAGCACCGGTGAAGTCGGTAGTCCTTTAAAGCTTGCTTCGGGCGGCCCGGAAACTCGCCGCTGAAGGGGGGTGGCCGTACCCGACCGATACCGGCATACGAATAGAGTGAATTGAACTATAAAGAAAAAATATGCTTTTGCAAATAGAAATAATTACCCAGATATATGAGGAGAATGTCCCATTTGTTTGCGGCGTGACCTGCGTTCTCAAAGTCATGCCGTGGCGGGTAAACTACGGGGGGCAGCGCTGTCCGTGCGGATGTCGGCAGGGTAGCGCATGGGGCATGAGCGGTGTGTTTTTTTGGTGGCGAGGGGTGTGAGCTGACGGCAGGCACATGCCCGCCGTCAGCTCAATCATTTTCGATCTGATTACCCCAGAATGGCTTTGAGGTCGCCCTCGGGGGTCCCGATGGGCATGATGTT
>NZ_JBFXGG010000094.1:0-11792 GCF_050178255.1 Desulfococcus sp.
GCCGAAGCCTATCTGTCGAATCTCAAAACCCTGGACGACTATGTCCGCAAGGTCATCGCCTCCATTCCCGAGAATCAGCGGGTCATGATCACGGCTCACGACGCCTTCAGCTATTTCGGACGCGCATACGATATCGAAGTGATGGGGATCCAGGGTCTTTCCACCGAATCCGAGGCCGGTCTCAAGGACATCAACCGCATCGTGGACGAGCTGGTCCGGCGAAGGATCCCCGCCGTCTTCGTGGAGACCAGCGTTTCGGACAAGAACGTCAAGGCGCTCATCGAGGGGGCAAGGTCCCGGGGCCATTCGGTTCGCATCGGCGGGACGCTCTTTTCGGACGCCATGGGAAAGGCCGGGACCTACGAGGGCACCTACATCGGCATGATCGATCACAACGCCACGGTCATCGCCCGGGCCCTGGGGGGCGATGCCCCTCAAACCGGAATGCAGGGAAAACTCACGTCGCTTTACTGAAGGCTGTCAGCAGAAAGGGTGCGACAGCCCCGTTTGTCGCGCACGCACCCCTTCAGCCTTCAGCCTGACCCCCTAAACCATCATCGGTCCGCCGCCAGTCAGGGCCGGCCGATACGACAGGAGGTGTGCCATCATGGATAAATTCCTGAATCGGCTGCGATTTTTCCGACGGAAAGCATCCGCGACCGGCTGCCGCGAGGAGCGCTCCGCCGATCAATGGACCGAGACCCAATGCGGCCGGCGGGAGTGGGAGGACCTGTACCGCCGCCGCTGGCAGTACGACAAGAAGGTCCGTTCCACCCACGGGGTCAACTGCACCGGTTCGTGCTCATGGGATGTGTATGTCAAGGACGGCATCCTGGTGTGGGAAACCCAGGCCGTCGACTATCCGGACTGCGGGGAAGGGTTCCCCAACCACGAACCGCGAGGCTGCCCCCGCGGCGCCACTTATTCGTGGTACACCTACAGCCCGGTGCGCCTCAAACACCCCCTGATCCGTTCGTGCCTGCTTCAGATGTGGCGCAAGGCCATCGCAATCCACGACGACCCGGTCTCCGCCTGGGCGAGCATCGTCGAGGACGAGGCCAAACGAGCCGACTTCCACAAGGCGCGCGGCAAGGGCGGCTTTGTCCGCGTGGACTGGGATCAGGCCGCCGTCATCATCGCCGCGGCCCTGATTCACACCATCAAAAAGCACGGCCCGGACCGCATTTTCGGCTTTTCCCCGATCCCGGCCATGTCCATGGTCTGCTACGCCTCGGGAGCACGCTTCCTCTCCCTCATCGGCGCCGCCATGATCAGCTTCTACGACTGGTACTGCGACCTGCCCCCGGCCTCGCCCCAGATCTGGGGCGAACAGACCGACGTGCCCGAAAGCGCCGACTGGTACGAAGCGACCTATTTCATCGTCTGGGGCACCAACCTCCCCATGACCCGGACCCCCGATGCCCATTTCTATACCGAGGCGCGCTACCGGGGGGCCCGGGTGGCGGCCGTGGCCCCCGACTATGCCGAGTACGTCAAGTTCGCCGACACCTGGCTGCCGGCCAGAGCCGGCACGGACGCGGCCCTCGCCATGGCCATGACCCACGTCATCGTCAAGGAATTCTACATCGACCGCCAGGTGCCCTACTTCATGGATTACGCCCGGCAGTTCACCGACCTCCCCTTCGCCGTGGTGCTCGAACCCGGCGCGGACTTCGAGACGGCAGGCCGCTTCCTGCGCGCCGCGGACCTGGGTCTGGACGTCAACAACGCCCAATGGAAAACCGTGGTCTATGACGCGGCCGGGAAATGCTTCGCCGTGCCCAACGGCAGCATCGGGTTTCGCTGGAACGAGGAGGGCCGATGGAACCTCAGGCTGGAAGAAGATGATCACGGCATCGACCCCCTGCTCAGTTTCGCGGACCAGGCGGACGGATGGCGGACGGTCGCTTTTCCGGTCTTCGCGGAAACCGGGGCGGGCGTCAAAAAAGGGCTGGTGCCGTACAAGACGGTGGCCGGCCCGAAGGGCGAGCTGCGGGTGACCACGGTCTTCGACCTGATGGCCGCCCATCTCGGCGTAACGCATAAAAACGCACCGACGGTGTCGGAGGACTACCCCGCCGGCTACGACGACCCCAAACCCTTCACTCCCACCTGGCAGGAGGCCGTCACCGGCGTACCGGCCGCCGACGCCGTCCGGACGGCGCGCGAGTTCGCCGAAAACGCCGAAAAAACCCGCGGCAAATCCATGATCTTCCTGGGGGCCGGCACCAACCACTGGTTTCACAGCGACATGATCTACCGCACCATCATCAACCTGACCACCCTCTGCGGCTGCCAGGGGGTCAACGGCGGCGGCTGGGCCCATTACGTGGGGCAGGAAAAGGTGCGGCCCCAGGCGGCCTGGTCCCAGGTGGCCTTCGGCCTGGACTGGCAGCGGCCGCCTCGCCAGCAGAACGGCACCTCGTTCTATTATTTCGCCACCGACCAGTGGCGCTACGACACCCTGCGGCCCGAAACCGTTCTTTCCCCCCTATCCGGGCGGCCGGCGGCGACCCACATGGCCGACTACAACGCCGTGGCCGCCCGCCTGGGCTGGCTGCCCTCGTATCCCCAGTTCGACCAAAATCCCATCGAACTGGTGCGGGAGGCCGTGGCCGGAGGCGCCGTCACGGACGCGGAAATCACGGCCCATGTCGTCGAAAAACTCAAAAAAGGGGCGCTGGGCTTTGCCGTTGAGGATCCGGACCATCCGGCCAACTTTCCGCGGGTGCTTTTTTTGTGGCGGGCCAACCTGCTGGGCGCCAGCGGCAAGGGCCACGAGTATTTTCTCAAACACCTGCTGGGCGCCGATCATGCCGTGCTCAACACGGACGGGGAGCTGCGGCCCGAAGAGATCCGGTGGCGCGAACCGGCCCCGGAGGGGAAGCTGGACCTTCTGGTCACCCTGGAGCAGCGCATGTCCACCAGCGCCATGTACGCCGACATCGCCCTGCCGGCCGCCGGCTGGTACGAAATGCACGATCTGAACACCACCGACATGCACCCGTTCATCCATCCCTTCAACCCGGCCATCGATCCCCCCTGGGAGACCCGCACCAACTGGGAACAGTTCAAGATCATCGCCGAAAAATTCTCGGCGCTGGCCGAAGATCACCTGGGCACGATCAGGGACCTGGTGGCCACCCCCCTGATGCACGACACGCCGGATGAAATCGCCCAGGCGGAGGTGCTGGACTGGCGCCGGGGGGAATGCGAACCCGTGCCGGGCAAGACCCTGCCCAACCTGACCGTGGTGACCCGAAATTACGCCGACACCTATCGCATGATGACGGCCCTGGGCCCTCTGGCCGAGACGGCCGGCGTCGGCGCCAAGGGCGTCGTTTGGAAAGCCGTTCAGGAGGTGCCGGCCCTGAAAGCCGCCCTGGGAACGGCGGCCGCCCATGGCGTGAGCCGGGGCCGGCCGGCCATGGATACGGGCAAACAGGCGGCTGAAACCATCCTGATGCTGGCACCGGAGACCAACGGCGAGACGGCGGTGAAGGCGTGGGCGGCCCTGGAAAAACGCACCGGGCTTTCGCTGCGGCACCTGAGCCTCTCCCGCCGGGGTGAGCGCTTCCGGTTCGACGACCTGACCGCACAGCCCCGGAAGATCATCACCTCGCCGATCTGGAGCGGAATCGAATCCGAGGAGCGGCGGTATTCGCCCTTCGTGATCAACATCGAAGAAAAGGTCCCGTTCCGCACCCTCACCGGCCGGGCCCAGTTCTACCAGGACCACCCCTGGATGCGCGATTTCGGCGAGCAGCTGCCGGTTTACCGGCCGCCCCTGGAGATGACGGGCCGCGCCCCCGAAGGGGTCAAGCGCGAACCGGAGCGAGAGATGGTGCTCAACTATCTGACGCCCCATTCCAAATGGTCGATCCACAGCACCTATTCCGACACCCTGATCATGCTGACCCTGTTCCGCGGGGGCGAGGCCATCTGGATCAACGACGAGGACGCCCGCGGGATCGACGTCAGGGACAACGACTGGCTGGAGTGTTTCAACGCCAACGGGGTGGTGATGGCCAAGGCCGTGGTCAGCCCGCGCATCCCCCCGGGCAAGGCGTTCATGTACCATGCCCAGGAGCGGCTGATCAACACGCCGGGATCGAAGATCACCGAAAAGCGCGGGGGGACCCACAACAGCGTGACCCGCATCCTGGTCAAGCCCACCCACATGATCGGCGGCTATGCCCAGTTGAGTTACGGTTTCAACTATTACGGACCCGTCGGCGCCCAGCGCGACGAGTCGATCATCGTCCGCAAGGCCGGAAAGGTGGACTGGTATGAATATTAAAGTTCAAACCGCCATGGTGCTGAACCTGGACAAGTGCATCGGTTGCCACACCTGCAGCATCCCATGCAAAAACGTGTGGACCAACCGGGAAGGCGCCGAATACATGTGGTTCAACAACGTCGAATGCAAGCCCGGCATCGGCTACCCCAGGAAATGGGAGAACCAGGAGATCCACCGGGGCGGATGGACCCTGGACGGCGGAAGTTTGCGGCTTGCGGCCGGCGGCCGGATGAAAAAGAGCCTCAACATCTTTCACAACCCCGATCTGCCGACCATCGACGAATATTACGAACCCTGGGATTACGAATATGGGCGTCTGATCGACAGCCCCCGGCGCACTCACCAGCCCTCGCTGCGCCCCCGATCGCGGATCACCGGCGAACCCATGACGCTTCAGTGGGGCCCCAACTGGGAGGACGACCTGGCCGGCCTGTCGGAAACCGGCCCCGGCGACCCCAACTTCAAGGATCTCGATTACCGGACCTACCTGCAGTTCCGCAACGTGTTCATGTTCTGGCTGCCGCGACTCTGCGAGCACTGCCTCAACCCGGCCTGCGTGGCATCATGCCCGTCCGGGGCGCTTTACAAGCGCGACGAGGACGGCATCGTCCTGGTGGACCAGGAGCGCTGCCGGGGTTGGCGCTACTGCGTTTCAGGCTGCCCCTACAAAAAGGTCTATTTCAACTGGAAAACCGGCCGGGCCGAGAAATGCATCTTCTGCTATCCCCGCCTGGAAGCCGGCCTCACCACCCTCTGCGCCCACAGCTGCGTAGGCCGCATCCGTTATGTGGGTGTGCTGCTCTACGACGCCGACCGCATCGCCGAGGCCGCCCGGGCCCCGCAGGATAAAGATGTCTACCCCGCCCATCTGGACATCCTGCTGGACCCGAACGACCCGGAGATCGCGCGGGCCGCGAGGTTCCAGGGCATCGCCCCCAACGTGATGGCCGCGGCCCGCCGCTCGCCGGTCCATGCCCTGATCCGGGAGTGGCGTCTGGCCCTGCCGCTGCACCCGGAATTCCGCACGCTGCCCATGGTCTGGTATGTGCCGCCCCTGAGCCCCATCACCCGTCAGATGGACGACCCGTCCGAAGCCGGAAGCCTGATCGACCGCATGCGCATTCCGGTCACCTACCTGGCCAACCTGCTTACCGCGGGCGACGAAGCCCCGGTGCGGCTGGCCCTGAAGCGTCTGTCGGCCGTGCGCCGGTTCATGCGGACACGACGGGTGGAAAAACGCGACGACCCCCAGGTCCTGGATGCCGTGGGGCTCGATACGACCGCCGTGGAAAGGCTCTATCGCCTGCTGGCCATAGCACCCCTGGCGGAGCGGTTTGTCCTGCCCACCAGACCGGCCGGCAAAGACGACCTATTCATCCAACAGGGCGCCTGCGGCTTCGGCGACGCCCTGTGAACGGAAACCCGAGGGAGACGCACCCATGACCCCGCCTTTCGCCGATGAACTGAGGCTGCTGTCGGTGCTGCTGCAATATCCGGACGACGACCTGCTGTGCCGCCTGGACGACATCGCGGCCGCGGTTGACCGGCTGCCGCCCGGAGAGATCCGAGCCGCCGGCGCGGCCTTTCTGGACTATCTCGGCGCCCACGCGCCCATCCGACTTCAGGAGAACTTCACGACTGCATTCGACATGTCTCCCGCCACGACCCTCAACCTGACCTATCATATGTTCGGCGACACCGAGAAGCGGGCCGCAGCCATGGCCCGGCTGCAGCGTTTCTACGACGAGGCGGGATGGGAGCGCATCACCGGGGAACTTCCCGATTACCTGCCCCTGCTGCTGGAATTTCTCGCCATCCACCCCCGACCCCAGACTGCGGCGCCGGTGTGGGAATGTCTCAGGGCGGCGACCTCCCTGGTCGCAGCTCTGGAAAAGACGGCGCCGGCCTATGCCGCGCTGCTGCGGCCCCTGGCCCGTGCCGCCGCCGAAACCGCCGGGATGGATGACGGCCGGACGTCCGGGCCGGTCTGACCCGGCGCACGAGGAGGATCCACATGGACCTTTGGTATATGCTCATCTTCACCGTTTTCCCGTACGTGTGCCTGACCATCTTCGTGGTGGGGCACGGGTATCGCTACGTGACCGACCGGTTCGGATGGAACGCCCGATCCAGCGAGTTTCTGGAGAAAGAAAGCCTCTTTGCCGGATCGGTCATATTTCATTGGGGGATCATCCTGACCTTCTTCGGACATGCCGGAGGACTGCTGATTCCCCAGCGGGTGTTCGACTTTTTCGGCATCGACGCCCGGGGCCACATGGCCGTCGCCTACTGGAGCGGCCTGGCCGTGGGCATTGCGGCCTTCGTGGGCGCGCTGCTCCTGTGGCGGCGGCGTCTGATCCAGCCGCGCCTGACTGCCGTGACGACCCGAAACGACAGGATCACGCTGGCGGGTCTGGCCGTGGTGATCGGCCTCGGGCTCTTCAACGTGGTTTTCGGACACTACAACGTGCTCTACACCCTGGCCCCCTGGATCCGCGGCATCGTGACCTTCACCCCCGACGCCGGGCTGATGCGGGCGGTGCCCCTGAGCTACAAGCTCCATGTGATCGCGGCCTGGGCGCTCCTCGCCTTCTCGCCGTTCAGTCGGCTGGTGCATATCTGGAGCGCACCGATCTTTTACCTTTTCCGGCCATACATTCTGTCCCGGCGCCGGGCCGCGCTATGACGGCGACTGTTGCCGCGAGACGGGCACACGCCGGCAAGGGAGGCGGCCGACGCCGCATTCGGAGACGGATGTTCAACATCCTCTGCACATGCATCTGGACGGCTGTCCTGGCTTCGGCGGTACCCGCATGGACGGGGGAGCGCCTTCCGGCGGGGGGCGATCCGGACGGGCGGGCCATCGTATCGAAAGTTTCAGAGCACGCTCCGGAGCCGGATGCCCGAACCGGACCCCCTGCCGGGCATGACGTTCCCGAATCGGATGCCGACCGGTTTTTCCGGGACGTGATGCTGCCGGGCGTCGGTCTGCTGGTGATCATCATTGCCGTCGCCCTGACGACGATCTTTTTCCCAAAACGCAACAGGGGATAACGCTTACGGGGGCCTTGCCCATGGGATCCAGCAAAAAAAACACCTCGGTGCCGGCGGGAAAGGGCCGTTCCCCCGGTCTGTGGGCCGGCGCCCTCGAAAACCTCAACCCGGCCTATTTCGCCCTGGTGATGTCCACCGGCATCGTCTCGATCGCGGCCCACGATCAGGGATTCTTTCGGATCGCCATGGGGCTTTTCGGATTCAACGTGGTTGTTTATCCGATCCTGTGGATCATGTACATCGCCCGGATCTGCTTTTTTACACAGCGTTTCCGGGACGACTTCCGCGACCACACCCAGGGCATGGGATTCTTCACCGCCGTGGCCGCATCCGGCGTTCTGGGCAGCCAGTCGCTCCTGCTTACCGGCGGCTTCACCATCGCGGCGGCATTGTGGTGCGTCACCATCGCACTCTGGATCTGCCTGATCTACGGCCTCTTCACCGGATTGATCACCCGGGAGACCAAGCCCGACATCGCCCATGGCATCAACGGCGGCTGGCTCCTGGCCATCGTGGCGACCCAGGCCGTCACCGTGATCAGCACGGCCGTCGCACCTTTTTTTCAGCTCTATCGCGAGCCGATGCTGTTTCTGGCCTTCATCACCTGGCTGTTCGGCGGCATGCTCTATATCTGGGTGATCGCGTTGATCTTCTATCGTTATCTGTTCTTTTCCTTCTCCCCCCGGGACCTGACACCGCCTTACTGGATCAACATGGGCGCCGTCGCCATCACCACCCTGGGCGGCACCGGGCTGATCGCCAATGCCGCCGCGTCGCCGTTTTTGACCGGACTGACGCCTTTTCTGACGGGGTTCACCTTTTTCTTCTGGGCCACGGCGACATGGTGGATCCCGATGCTGCTCATTCTGGGCGTCTGGCGTCATGGATATCGCCGCTTCCCCCTGCGCTACAGCCCGCTGTTCTGGGGGGCGGTCTTCCCGCTGGGCATGTACACCGCCTGCACCCACCGACTGGCGATGGTGACCGGTGCGCCCTTGATCATTTTCATTCCCAGGGGATTCATTTATGTGGCCCTGGCGGCATGGGCCGTCACCTTCGTCGGGATGGTGTACGAAATAGCGGCAGGCCTGAGAAGGCCAAAGGCATCGACATAGCACCCGGGCCTGATATACCATGCTGGATGAGATACGGCGCTCCACGGCGGATCTGGCCGTGATCGCCGAAAACGGGACATATTTAATAACCTTGCCCTACCATAAGGAGAGTGCTATGAAAGCGACTGAAGAACTGAAAAAGGAACACGACGGCATAGAATTGATGTTGCGGGTCATGAGCGCCATATCCGGAAAATTGGCCCACGGCGAAGCATTGAACACCGCACATATCGACGGCATCCTGGAATTCCTGTCGGTTTTCGTCGACACGTGCCATCACGGCAAGGAGGAGGAATTTCTGTTTCCAGCCCTGGAATCCGCCGGTGTGCCGCGGGAGGGGGGGCCGATCGGCGTCCTGCTGGATGAACACGAACAAGGCCGGAAACAGGTGGCCCGGCTCAAACAATTCGTGTCGGCGCATCAATCCGGAGACCCACGGGCGGCCGTCGGTATTCAAGACACCATCAAGGCGTATGTGGACCTTCTGAGCGGACATATCGCCAAGGAGAATACCGTTCTTTTTCCAATGGCGGACGCCAGGCTCGATGCAAAGACGGACGCAGCGCTTTTCGAGGCCTTCGAACGGCTCGAACGTGAACGCATCGGCGTCGGGAAACACGAGGCGTTTCACGCCCTTCTGGATGAACTTCAGGACGTCTATTTGAAATGACGCAGCATTGGCTTTCGCAAGCGTCTGAAGACAACCGACAACCCATACCCAATGGAGAGTGACCCGTGAGTTCAGCAAGCCTTCGAGAGTGCTCGCCCGTCGACATTACCGATGACGACGTGATGGCGGCCATGAAAGCCATGCAGGGCTATATCGACATCACCCCCGCCGATTTCAGGGAGGTCTATCGCGTGGCCTATACCCTGGCCAAAGACCGGATGATGAACGCCCTGAAGGCCGCCGACATCATGACCGCGCCGGTGCATGTGATCGGCGCCGACAGCGATTTGATCGCAACCGCATCGCTCCTGGCTGAAAAAGGCATCTCCGGGGCCCCGGTGACGGACCGAAGCGGAAAGGTGGTCGGCGTCATCTCCGAAAAGGATTTTCTGCGGAGAATGGGGGCCGGCAAAAACGGATCGTTCATGCAGGTCATCGCCCACTGCCTCAAAAACAAGGGCTGCGTGGCGGCACCGATGCTCAACCACACCGCCGCCGACATCATGACCGCGCCGGCCGTGACGGCCGGGCCCGACATTTCCATCGGCGGCATCTCGGCGCTGCTGATGGAAAAGAACATCAACCGGCTCCCCATCGTGGACGCCGACGGCAAGCCCGCCGGCATCGTCACCCGATCGGACCTTGTCAACGCCTTTTGCATGCTGGGATAGACGGGGGCACACATGAACTATTTCAAGAAGATGAAGGGGCACACCCAGAGCCCGCCCCGGGTGAGCGTCGTTGAAACCCTGTGGTCCTGGGTCGGGAGCTTTCTGGGCATCGCCGTGGTGGCGCTGATCCATTACAACGTGCTGGACCGGACCGCTCTCACCATGATCATCGGCTCGTTCGGGGCCTCGGCCGTGCTCATTTACGGCGCCGTCCGCAGTCCCCTGGCCCAGCCCCGCAATCTGATCGGCGGTCATGTGCTCTCGGCGGTGATCGGGGTGGCGGCCTTCCAGTTCCTGGGCGGGATCCCGTGGCTGGCATCGGCCGCGGCCGTTTCCACGGCCATCGCCGTCATGCACCTCACCAAAACCCTGCACCCGCCGGGCGGCGCAACAGCCCTGATCGCGGTGATCGGCGGCGACACCGTACACCAGCTGGGTTATCTCTACGCGGTCATACCCGCCGGTCTGGGCGCCCTCGTCATGCTGATCATCGCCCTTCTGGTCAACAACATCGCGCCCAACCGTCGCTACCCTGAATTCTGGCTTTAATCATCCACCCACACAAGGAGGAACACCATGTTTTGCTTTCAATGTCAGGAAACAGCCAAGAACACCGGATGCACCGTCAAGGGAGTCTGTGGAAAGCCGGAGGAGACCGCCGACCTGCAGGATCTGCTGATCCATGTCTGCAAGGGCATCGGCGTCTACGGCGAAAAATTGAAGGAAGCGGGCACGGTGGACCGGAACGCCGCCCATTTCATCGCCAAAGCCCTCTTCACCACCATCACCAATGTGGCCTGGGACGACGATGTCCTCATTGAACGGATCAAGGAAGGCCTGAAGGTCCGGGATGCGGTCAAGGCCAGGGCGGGGGCCCTCTCCGGTCCGGTTCCGGACTGCGCCGCATGGAGCGCCGCGGACAAACAGGCCGTCATCGACAAGGCCCTGTCCGACGAGGTTCGCATCACGGCCACCCGGAACGAGGATGTGCGTTCCCTGAGGGAGCTGCTCATCATCGGCTGCAAGGGCATCGCGGCCTATGCCGATCATGCCGCGATCCTCGGCTATGAGAAGGACGAGATCCACGGATTCCTCATGGAGGCCCTGGCCTCCACCACCAAAGACCTTTCGGTTGACGAGATGGTGGGCCTGGTCCTGAAGGCCGGCGATATCGCCGTGACCACCATGGCCCTGCTCGACGAGGCCAACACCGCCACCTACGGACATCCTGAAATCTCCCAGGTCAACATCGGCGCCGGAAAGAACCCTGGGATCCTGATCTCCGGCCATGACCTCAAGGACATGGCGGAGCTGCTCGCCCAGACCGAAGGGACCGGCGTGGATGTTTACACCCACGGCGAGATGCTGCCCGCCAATTACTACCCGGCCTTCAAGAAGTACAAGCACTTCGTGGGCAACTACGGGGGCTCCTGGTGGCGCCAGAACCCCGAGTTCGAATCCTTCAACGGCGCAATTCTTCTGACCACCAACTGTCTCGTCCCCCTGAAGAAGGACAACACCTATCTGGACCGGCTCTTTACCACCGGCGTGGTCAACTATGTCGGCGCCGCCCACATTCCCGACCGTCCCGAAGGCGGCGCCAAGGACTTCTCCGCCCTCATCGCCCGCGCCAAGCGCTGCGCTCCCCCCACGGAGATCGAAAGCGGCACCATCGTCGGCGGTTTCGCCCACAACCAGGTGCTGGCCCTGGCCGACAAGGTCGTCGATGCGGTCAAATCGGGCGCCATCAAGCGTTTCGTGGTCATGGCCGGGTGTGACGGACGACAGAAATCGCGGGCCTACTACACCGAGGTGGCGGAAAACTTGCCCAAGGACACGGTCATTCTGACGGCCGGGTGCGCCAAGTACCGCTACAACAAACTGGCCCTGGGCGACATCGGCGGCATTCCCCGGGTCCTGGATGCCGGCCAGTGCAACGACTCCTATTCCCTGGCCGTGATCGCCCTGAAATTGAAGGAGGT
>NZ_JBFXGG010000095.1:0-11735 GCF_050178255.1 Desulfococcus sp.
CTGGGCGTATCGGGCCGTCAGAGACGTGCCCGGAGAGTCTCCCTATGCCGTTTACGAGAAACTGCCGAATCCCCAGCATGTCCGGGGAAGCGAGGGGGAATAGGGGATGCGCCGGATTATTTTAGCCCTGTTCTGCGCGCTGGTTGCGGCGGGATGCAACGACTGGCGCATGTGGGAAACACCGGCCGTCAAGCCCCACGAGGCCCCGCTGTTGGTCATGGATGGCCAGACCGTTCCCCTGGCGGATGCCGAGGCCGTTTACCGGCTTACGGACGGCAAGGCGCTCCGTTCCCCTGTTTCGGCTGAGGATCCGGAGGTTCTCGCGGCCGGTGAGGCGGGGTATCAGATCTATTGCGCCCAATGTCACGGTAAGTACCATGACGGCAACGGCACCGTCGGTCAGAGTTTCGAGCCCCTGCCGACCGATTTGAGAAGTGAACGGGTCCAGTCCCAGACGGACGGGGAACTTTTCAAGACCGTCAGCTATGGGCTTGTCGATGGCCGACAGCCTGCTTTGGCCACCACCATCGCCATTCCCGAGCGGTGGCAGATCGTCGCCTACGTCAGATCCCTGGGCGTACGCTGACCGCGGACAAGCCGACAACGTCGGCCGCCCGGAGCGCGTGCGATCTCTGCGGGTTGCCCCTGCGGCAGGGCGCTGTCCGGGCCGAAGTGTCGGGAGCAATGCAATTCTTCTGTTGCGAAGGCTGCCGGCAGGTGTTCCGGATGCTGACGGAGGCCCGAGACGCATCGGACGGCGCCGACCCCATCCCGTTTCAGGAAACCGAACTGTTCAAGGAATGCCGACGGATGGGGATTATCCCCCAGGCCGGGGACGACCCGACGGCAGCCCCGGCGAATGCACCGGAAACGGCGGATACGGCTTCGAAAGGGTCCGAACTGTCCGAAGATGCGGCGGATCTTCTTGGGCTTTCCTTCCGGGTGGAGGGGATGTGGTGCCCCGCCTGCGCCTGGCTCATCGATGAAACCCTCAAGAAACTGCCCGGCGTCATCTCCCCCGCCACCCGCTTTTCCACCGATACCTTCCAGTGCCGATATCACCCCGTACGCACCTCGCCCGACCAGATTCGCCGCCATATCGAGAAACTCGGCTACCGGCCCGTGGACGATCACGAGGGCGGTGCATCGGAACACCGACGGGAAATTTACCGATTTGCCGTATCCGCTGTCTTTTCCGTGAATGTGATGATGCTCTCCTTTGCCCTTTATTCGGGATTTTTCACGGATCTGTCCAAAGACGCCGTAACCTATCTGTCATGGCCTGTTTTCATATTGGCGAGCGTCCCTTTTTTTTACGGGGGCCGGCGTATTCATCAAAAGGCGTGGGCGGGGGTGCGATCGGCCGTTTTCACCATGGAAAGCCTGATCAGTATCGCTTCGGGGAGCGCCTTTGCCTACAGCGTCTATAACCTGATCCAGGGGAGCATCCACCTCTATTTCGACACGGCGTCCATGCTGATCACCCTGACACTTCTGGGCAAGATGCTGGAGCGGAATGCCAGAAACCATGTTTCCAGGGATCTGGCGAATCTGTTCGCACTGAAACCCACAAAGGTGAAGCGGATCTGCGACCTGTATCCCAAGGGGCGGTATGTTTCCGTCGACATGCTCCAGAAGGCGGATATGTTTTTTGTGGAGGCGGGCGACATCGTTCCCGCCGACGGCGTGGTGGTTTCGGGGGAGGGCCTTCTGGATGAAGCCTCCCTGACCGGAGAGGCCGCGCCGATTCGAAAATTGCCGGGACACCACATCCACAGCGGAACTACCGTAGCGCGAGGGGTTTTCAAGGTGAAGACCGAGGCCGTGGGGGAAGATTCGACCATCGGTCGGATTATCCGGATCATCCAGCGCAGCCTCGATGAAAAAACGGCTTTTGAAGGCAAAACCGACCGGCTTCTCTTTGTCTTTGTCCCGCTGATTCTGGGCCTGGCGCTGTCCACCGGTGCCTTCTGGTGGATGCGGGGGGTGGGATTTGAAACCGCCATGGTCCGGGCCATTACGGTAATGGTCATCTCATGTCCCTGTGCGCTGGGGATCGCAATCCCTCTGGCCAGGGTCGCCGGCATCTCCGTTGCCGGCAGAAACGGAATTCTGGTGAAGGAGTTTTCGTGCTTTGAGAAAGCCGGTGGAGTGGACGCCGTGGTGTTCGACAAGACCGGGACCTTGACCGAGGGGCGTTGCGAGCTGCGGGAGGTGGTGTCCTTCGAGCCGTTTCAACGGGCGGATGCTCTCGCCCTGGCGGCCGGGCTGGAGCAGGCGTCCGATCATTACCTGGCGGTGGAGATCCGTCGGAAATGTGCCGAGGAAAGGATCTCAGCCGCGACGGTTTCGGCCCTGAAGGGTCACGACAACGGGGTCTCCGGGATATGGCAAGGCCGGAGGGCGCGAATCGGCGCACTGAATTTCGTGCCCGAGGCCGGGAATCGGGATGACGACCGGCGCCTGCAGGACGACGGTTTGTCGCGGGTGTATCTGGCCTGGGGGGGGCGTCTTGTCGCCGTGTTGCGCTTTGGAGATCGGATCCGCCCCGGGGCGAAGCCGACTGTTCTGGAATTGCAGCGCCGGGGCTTTCGGGTTGCGCTGATCTCGGGGGACGAATCCCGGACAGCCTTGGCCGTCGGCCGTCTCGTCGGCATTCATGAAAGCCTCGGCGGCATGCTGCCCGGCGACAAGGCGGCGTTCATCCGGCAGCTCGAGGCGGAAGGTATGCAACCGGCGATGATCGGCGACGGGATCAACGATGCGCCGGCGCTGGCGGCGGCGTATCTTTCCGTGGCTGTTCATTCCGGTCCTTATCTTGGAAAGGATGTGGCCGACATGACCCTCATGCAAAGCGACCCGCGCCGGATTTTGACCTTTTTTGATCTCGCGGTGAAGGTCAATCGGAAGATTCTCCAGAACCTCATCTGCTCGGGCGTCTATAATGTGCTCAGCATTCCCGTCGCCATGGCGGGCATACTGACGCCGTTGGTGGCGGTAACGGCCATGCTGCTCAGCAGTCTCACGGTTATCGGCAACACGCTTCTTCTGGTGCGGCGGAGGACCTGAGTTTTTTGACCGCAGACGGAAAGCCGCGTCATTCTCAGTCCGTCATCGAGATGTAGCCGTTGTCCATGGCATACTTCACCAGATCCGGCATTTTCTTGATCCTGAGTTTTTTATGAATGTTGGCGCGATGGTGCTGCACCGTCCGCAGGCTGATGTGAAGCAGCTCCGATATATCTTTGCAGGTATATCCTTCGACAACCATTTTGAGGACCTCTTTTTCCCGGACACTCAGCGGCTCGGTGTTGACATCCGGTCCGTTGATGCAGGCGTCGATAAAGGTTTGCGTCAGGCCCCTGGTCATACTGGGGGACAGATAGACCTTTCCCTTGCGGATGGTTTTGATGGCCGTGAAAAGCTCGTCGTCCGTATCTTCCTTCAGCAGATACCCGTCGGCGCCGACGGAAACGGCCTGTAACAGATATTGCCTGGATTTGTGCATGCTGAGGATCAGCACTTTGATATTGGGGTAATTGGCCTTGATTTCGCTGACGGCCTCGATACCCCGGATCCTGGGCATGGAGATATCGACGATCACCATGTCGGGCGTGTTGATTTTCAAGGTTTTCAGCAAGGCCAGGCCGTCTCCGACCTCGTCGATGACCTTCAGTCCGTTTTCGTCCTCGATGATTTTGCGTATGCCCTGGCGCAGGATGACATGGTCATCCGCCAGAATGATGGTGTAAATGTTCATAGAGGTTTTCCAGCCGTTGCAGGGATTCCGACAGTAAGCGGTCGATTGTCCGCCTATCCATTGCCTTGCCGATCGAGACGCAAAAAAAATGCTCGACTGTCGACTTTCGTAAGGTTGATCGGAATGCACGGCGCTTAAGCGGCACTAAAACTCACCGCTGAAGGGGCGCGGACCGTACCCTCCCGGCGCCTCTTTCCGGTCATCATCATGAAAATCAACAGTTGAATGATATTTTATTATAGCCTTTAAGAAGCTATATTAAAAGACTAAAATGAGCAAATTTTCTGAAGATGTCGTAGGAATGGGGCCCGGACGGACTGGTCCGGGCTGAGGACGATTGACGGATGTACCCGACAGGGCGCGGCATCTGGATGCCGGAAAGGCTTACGGATAAACAAAAACGGCGGGCGCGTCGCCTTTCGATCGAGGCCCCTATTCCGGGAATTTGATGGAGATCTTGTTTCCCCCGTCTTTGGGTTTCATCTTGATCTGCAGCTCGATGCTGCTGTCGCGAATTCCCAAAGCCAGGGGTGTCTTGCCCTTACCCTCCTCAAAATGGGTGATGCCTTTGAGGGCCTCAATGATTTTCCCGGCGACGTTGGGTCCGGGGGAAGGCAATTCCCCGGTTCGGTACTCCGCTGTGACCTTGACCGTCCCGTCGTCCTTGACAACCAGCTCGATTTCTTTGGCATTACTATTTACCCCGTGAAGCGCCGCCAGCGAAAGCCACTTCAGTGCCGCTTCATCCTTGTCCGCATCGCGGGGGAGTTCGGACATCTCCTTGAGCGGATCGGTGGTGGCATAACAATCACAGAGTTCCTGAACCTTTAAATGCAAGCTTCCTGAATCTTTCATGACGCATCCCCTTTCATCGAAGGTTGAAGTGAAAAGAATCCCTATTGCATCATCGAAAGGGTAAACATTCTTTTCGGCCAATCAAGCAAAGATTTTGGGAGATACGATTTTAAAGCCGTTACCCTCAATCCGGGTCATGAGATGTGTTTATTGCGTTTTTCCGCCACAGCGGCATTGAATTTCACCGGATCGATGACAAACCGCTCATGCGTGCCCCTGGATATCCGGTCGATGCCGTCAAAGGCTTCGATGGCAAAGGTCAGCTTTTTGCCTTCAACCGCCGTCAGCTTCACCTTGACGGTCACCGTGAATCCCGGCGGCGTGGCGGCGGTGTGGTTGAGCTGAAAGCCGATGCCGACGGTCTGTTCGTCGGGCCAGTCCAGATGCGGTTTGACGGCCTTGATGCAGGCGAATTCGAAAAGGCCGATCATGTACCCCGAGGCAAAAACATTCGGCATGATCTGACCTTCCGGAAATTCGGGAAATAGCCGAGGGACTGTTTTGTCTTCAGGGACCTTGTAATGAAATTCGAATGTCAAACCGGGCTTGAGCGTCTCTTTCATGGCTACCTCCGTCCTGTCGGGTTGATGCCTGACGGCATGCAGCGGCATCGACGACATGGCCGTCTGCGCTGCGATGCGGGTTATCGTTTAAAGGTTTCAACCCCAATGCGCCGGTCATGGGGCTTCGTGGTGCTGAAATGCCGGATGCCGCGATTGTCGACCCATGTGTAGATGGTTTCGGGAAGCGGCTCGATCTGCCGCAAGGGGTCTGGAGTGGCGTCGCCGTCGGCGGTCCATCCGATTTCGGATCGAGACGGCGTATGTTCGGGCGCGTCGGATTTGGGAATGTATTTTTGAAGCTTTTCCAGGGGGAAAAGTTTCGGAGCCGTTTCCGTCATGATGGTTCGGAGTCGTGACGTCGCTTCCCAGGCGACGGAGACCTGCCGGTCCAGATCGACAATAAGTCGATCCAGCTCCGGCGAATATTTTGCCAATCTGTTGTGATGATGAAGATAGACGGCGCTCCCGATGGCGATGGACAACAGGATCAAAATGGTGAAGCGCAGTTTTTTTATCATGATCACGGATCTCTCTTGAAAGAATTTTGTATATAGATTCAGGTTAATTGAGATATACCAGATGTATAGCGTGTGTAAACAACTATTTCCCATGAGGATCCAATCGTTGCCGGCAATGGGCTCCGGTTACGCGCGACGGCTTTTCAAACGGCTGGAAATGATTATCCTTATCCTCATACCCAAACGACGGTTTCGTATCATCATCAGGAGATGACTTCATGGAGAAAGACAGGCACACCCAAGAGACCTCATGCCGACGTGATGCCGGACGATCCTCGAGTTTTCGGGCGCATCTGCCGGAGATCGTCGATCAGATCGTCCGGTCTTGTGAAAACAGGCAATGCTGCCACCACACCGCTTATGAACCGATCCCATCGCGGGAATCGGTGATCGAGATCGTTGAAGGGTTGCGGGACGTGATTTTTCCCGGCTACTTCAATCGAAACCGGATGGATCCCGTCAATCTCAAATACATGCTCGGGCAGTCGGTTTCAGGGCTCTACGATATGCTCGCAGAGCAGATATGCCGGAGCATCCGGCATGACTGCTTCCGGTACGAAAAACCCTGCATGAAATGCGAGGAGCAGGGCCAGGAGATCGCTCTGGCCCTTTTCCGGTCGGTGCCGGACATCCAGGCGATGCTGTCTGCCGATGTGGCGGCGGCTTATGAGGGAGATCCCGCGGCCGCGAGCGAGGACGAAATCATTTTCAGCTACCCGGGGATTTTTGCCATTATGGTCTATCGCGTGGCCCACCGGCTGTTCGAGTTCGAGGTGCCCCTTCTGCCCCGTATCATGACCGAGTATGCCCACAGCATCACCGGAATCGACATCCATCCGGGCGCTGAAATCGGAACGCGATTCGTCATCGATCACGGCACCGGCGTGGTCATTGGCGAGACTACCGTGATCGGGCACAACGTCCGTGTCTACCAGGGCGTGACGCTGGGGGCGCTCTCCCTGCCCAAGGATGCGGGGGAGCGACTTCGGGGAAAGAAGCGGCATCCCACCATCGAAGACGACGTGATCATCTATTCCGGCGCCACCATACTCGGGGGCGATACGGTGATCGGACGTCGCTGCGTGATCGGGGGCAATGTCTGGCTCACGGCGTCGATTCCTCCGGACACCAGGGTGTTGATGGAGCCGCCCAAGCTCGTTTACCGATAGACAATGGAGACAAGATGACGATTTACGGAAATATGCAGGAGACGATCGGGGGAACCCCCCTGGTGAAGCTGAACCGAATAGCCGAAGGCCTTGCCGCCGCGCTTTATGCCAAGCTCGAATTTTTCAATCCGCTGGGGAGCGTAAAGGATCGCATCGCCGCAGCCATGATCGCGGCCGCGGAGTCCCGGGGAGAGATTGGGCGGGACACCCTCATTGTCGAGCCCACCAGCGGCAATACGGGAATCGCTCTGGCATTCATCTGTGCGGCCAAGGGATACCGGCTTTGCCTCACCATGCCTGAAACCATGAGTATCGAGCGCCGAAAGCTGCTGAAGCATCTCGGTGCCGAACTGGTTCTGAGCCCCGGATCGAAAGGGATGAAAGGCGCTATCGAAGCCGCCGGCGAGATCGTTTCCCGGCACGCCGATGCATTTATGCCGGATCAGTTCTCCAATCCCGCCAATCCCGATATTCATCGCAGGACCACCGGGGAGGAGATCTGGCGTGATACCGACGGACGGGTGGATATTGTGGTTTCAGGTGTGGGCACCGGCGGCACCATCACCGGTGTGGCCCAGGCCGTCAAAGCCCGGAAACCGTCATTCCAGGCCGTTGCCGTCGAGCCGGCGGAGTCCCCGGTGCTGTCCGGGGGAACGCCGGGGCCCCACAAAATCCAGGGGATCGGCGCTGGATTTGTCCCCGAGGTGCTGGATCGGGAGATTATCGACGAGGTGATTTCCGTTGAAAGCGATACCGCTATCGAGACCGCCCGGCAGCTGGCAAAAATGGAGGGCATCCTTTGCGGCATTTCGTCGGGGGCTGCGGTGTCGGCTGCGCTTCGGGTGGCCCGTCGGCCCGAATCCGGAGGAAAGGTGATTGTGGTGGTTCTGCCGAGCACCGGGGAACGCTACATCAGTACCGAGCTTTTTCTGGCGTAGGGTTGGCGGTTCGGCAACCCGGCTCGATCCGGGAGAAGGCGGCTACATCCGGATTCCCTGGAATACGAAGATCCCTCCGAACAGGGTGATGAGGATCGCGCCGATACGGTAGATCAAGGCCCTGGAGCGGATCCATCGGACGCTTGTCATCCGGGCGACGATTATCAGCGCGGGGAAGGTTCCCAATCCGAATGCGCACATGGCCGAGGCTCCCGTCAGAAATCCGGCGATGGGGTTGTGGTTTTCCATGGCAAGTCGTGCGGCCGACAACAGGGCGGTGTAGATCGGACCGCAGGGCAGAAGCCCCAACAGGAGACCCAACGGAAAACAGGTTGCGGGCTGTCGGGATGCCCGGATCAGACGCCTGTAGCCCCGGGCGACGAAACCGTCGTCCGAGGCGGTGGTCGGAAAAAGGCGACCCATGGGAAGCCAGCCGGCCATAGCGAGGCCGGTGGCGATAATCATGAGGCCTGTTCCCACCATAACCGCTTTTTGCAGCCCCAGGGTATGGGCGGCAAGGCGGGTCAACGATCCGGAGACCCCGACGATGCCGCCGAGAAGGGTGTAAGTGGTGATGCGGCCGGTGTTGTAGAGCAGATGGCGAAGGAGGTGGTGTTTTCCCGGAGACTGGAGACTCATGGCGACGACAATAGGGCCGCACATGCCGATGCAATGGCCGAATCCCACCGCGAAACCGGTGGAGAGGAAAAACAGCAGGGCTGCCGGCATATCAGTAGCGGACATCGAAAACAAAGACAGTCTCCCCCGTGTCTGGAACCGTCAATACGGCTTTCCATGTGGGAATCCCGCTGGGGCATCGCACGATGACCCCCGTCCCCGACCAGATTCCGGGACGTTCCGGCGTCAGGTGGACTCGGTTGTATCCCATGAACATATCCGGCATATCCAGGTCGATGTAAGGAGGGGCCGACAGTGTCGAACCGTCCGCCGGGTCGACGGCAAGCGTGATGCGGAAGGTCAGATCCCTCATGGCCCGAACCGGTCTGGGCAGGATCTCCAGGGTTGCCGATCCGCTCCCGAGAGGCTGGGTGCACGGGCCGCGCTGGATGTCGCAGTTTTGCATAACGCCCGAGGATGTCCGCGGCGCCTGGTCGGGCCGGAGTGTCGCCAGGTAGACGAAAATCCCCGCGGTTGCAAGACACGCCGATATAATCCGAACGTGATGCATCATTGCCCGTATCCCTTCTTTCCGGAACCCGCCGATCCCTTACCGGCTCCGCAGCGCTTCGTCCGGCGGAAGCGTTGCGGTCCGCCATGCGGGAATGACGGTTGCCAGGGTATAAGGGACGACGCTCATCAGAAACAGGAGAGAGACGTCGCCGGCGTCGATTTTCGGCGGCAGGTCGAACCTCGGGTAGAGGACGGACCATCCCTTGAGGATACCGGCGAAAAGCGGCGCCGACATCTGAAAGGTGTGAAGATAGGCCGACACGATGCCTGCCGTAAAAGCGGTCAACGACATGACGGCGCTCTCCCAGAACTTCATGGAGAGGATATCCGAAGTGTCCCATCCCAACGCTTTCAGGACCCCGATTTCGTATATTTCTTCACCGCTCATGGCCAGCGCCCTGTCTCCGGCGAAGACCAAAAAGGCCAGAAGCGTGCCGAAAAAGAGCACGACGGCGATGCCGCTTCGCCGGTCGAAGGCTGCCTGGTAGGTCTGGAGGAGATCGGTCTTCAATATCGGAACGGTTTCCGGGAGGATATGCGTGATCTTGGCGGCGATGGTCGGCACCTCCCGAATGTTGCGCACCGTAACGACGATGTCCGCGGCAAACCCCGGCGGGAGGCCGGACACGCGTCTGAAGCTCGACTCGGACATGAGGATGAGATCCGATGAGACCAGACCTGTATCCGTTTCCAGGGTGGTGACGACATTCAACAGGATCCCCGATCTGTCATGGGCAGTGAAAAAAAGACGACGCCCCTCGATGGCGTCCCAGGTTCGCATGACGCCTTCACCGACCACGATCTCGTCATCCGCATAGGAAAAATCCGGCGGCACCATGATGGTGTATCGGGATCCGTTGACGGGGTTGACATAGTAGGCCCAAAGACGGGTTCTCGCCGATCGTATACCGCGAATGGCGTGCAGTCGATCGGCATAGTCCACCGGTACGAAGACCTGACGGCCGGCAATGATCCGCTGAATGGTGATGTCCGGTGCGCCGTCGAGCAGTGCGTTGGCCTCATCCTGCAATGCCGCGGCGAAAAAAACGGCTGACGCCGGGATGAAAATCACGATCGTGTAGGTCGCCAGCAGCATCAGGTGCCGTCCTTTCCGCCGGAAAAGGCTTGACAGCGTGTAGTCCATCAAGCGGCGATGTCGCTCAATCCAATGCATTGGCGGGTCGGGATAGCCGGTGAGAGGGCCGGATGAAGATTCCCGAGGGCATGTGCTCCAGGGCCAGGGGATGGTTCTGGAACGGGGCATGACCGTCGGTCACGGCAGGGTTGCGGGTGTAAGGCGCTTCGGTGAAGAGGCAAAGGTCGGTGATCCCGAGATCAGCGACCATGGCCCGACGCAAGGCTCTCGCCCGTTCGACGTTGGCGCGGTGAAATAGCGGGTGGATGCACAGGAGAAAAAACATCACCGCCATGCCGATCACAGTCAGCAGCGCGTAACCGGTAGATCCCCGCATGTTCATTCATCCAGGCGACGGATGATTTCCGGCGTTATTTCGTTGAATTGAAGGATCCTGATCCCCTTGTGATCCTTCATGAAAGTCTCGGCATCAGGACGGTTGGAGAGCGGTATCAACTCTCGCCCCATGGGTCCGTAGACGTCACTGCCCATCACGTAAAAGGCGGCCCCGGCATCGATAAATTTCATGTCGTAGTAGTCGGTGACGTGAATATCCCGGATGTCGGCGACCTTCTGCCGCGAATTGTAGGTTTCGATATCGAAAAGATACTTGAAGAGATCCTTGGCGCCGTCAAAATAGTGCCGCCGGCCGTCCTTGAAAGTGATTACCCCGATCCAGTCGGGATATTTGCCGACGAACATGCCGCAGACCGGGCATTTTTCTTCAGGGCTGGGTTTGGGGGGCGACGCCGCCGGGGCTTCATGCATGACAGCCGTTTTCTTCCGTTTTTCCCTGGCCGCCCTGGAATCGGCGTACATATCCTCATAGGCGGTCTTCACGGCGGTTTCGAAATCCGCTGTTGTTCCGCCGTGCGTACCGATGAACGCTTCCGCGCGCGACCGGTCCTTGAAAGCCCATTTCCCCCGGTGGGTCATAACGCCTATCCTGGCGCCGCCGATGACCCATACCGCGGCTTCCGCGTCGATCAACTCCCGGGTGTCGTAATCGCCGACTTGAATCCTGATCGGTGCTTTGTCGAGATGGATGGCCATGGCGATGGCGGCGCAGTGCAGGGAGCAGTAGCCCGATTCCGAGGCATCGTCATAAGTCACCAGGATTCTGGCGAAGGCGAATTGTTTCCGGTCCATATCACAAAGAGGGCACCTGGGGTATTTCTCGGTATCCGCAAGGTCGGTAACCACGGATGCAAAGGCGGTGACATGGGCGATCAGCAGGAGTGCCGCGAATATCGAAAGAGAGCGGTATTTCATTTTGCCCCCCCAACGGTATGAAGGTTCGTTATGATGAATTTGAGAAAATTTGCGTAAATTTTACCACGGAAAGGGGATAGGGTCAATAAAACTCTGTGAGGCACATAAGGCTTGAATTAAGTTTATATCTTTGACATATTGAGCGCCTTCATATGCTTGAACTCCCGGAGGTTTCAAGGTTCCAAACCCGAAGCCTGCCGGGCGGGACGGCAATCATGCCGTAATCGAAAGATGGAAGAGATGTCCTTGAATTTACCTACATGGTCGGAAGAAAAGAAGCGAAAAGAACAACTGGATGATGTCGTATTTCTGAAACGGCAGGCACGGTTCGGTT
>NZ_JBFXGG010000096.1:0-11002 GCF_050178255.1 Desulfococcus sp.
TAGTCTGCGTCATTCGGCGCTGCATACAGATGCTCCGGCTGCCACCGGTCAAACTTCAGCCGCAGAAGCTCGGCTGTCGTGCGCCTCGGCTTCGGCGGCTTCGACACCGCCGCAAAATCGAAATCGAATTTCCGGCTCAAAATATCCCGCATGCGGCTGTCGCCTTCATCGATACGGGGCGGCGCCGAAAAACCCGCCGCGTAGTCTGCGTCCTTCGGCGCTGCATACAGATGCTCCGGCTGCCACCGGTCAAATTTTCTCATCAGCAGATCATTTGAAGACGGATTTTTCTGTTTTACGGTTGTTTTTTTCCCCGCCGTCGCCGTTTTCGCCGCCGGCGTTTTTTTACCGCCCTGCCTGGCACCTGCACTCATGGTCTTTTTTTTCTTCGCGACGGTCTTCTTTTTGGAGGTTGATTTTACCGTTGTTTTTTTTGCCATAAAAACCCTCTTTGCGTGTATAACCGGTTAAACAGAAAGAAAGCAGCCCATACATTGGTAATCATAACAAATTTGCAATTCGTTAATATAAGATCATGCTGATTTTGTAAACATTTTTTTCCCGGTCGGGGAATTCCTTCACCTCACAATCGGTAGGGAATTCTTTTATTCAACCGAATCCACTCCAACGTTATCACCACATCGAATACAAGAATTTCAACCCCCTCCTTCGCCGCAAGCCGCAGCCCCTCGCCATACTTCGGATCGATCTCATCCGCCGGGACAAAATACTCGGCGTCCATGCGCTGAATCAGGTAAAACATGACACATCTGTCGCCTTTTTTCGCCAACCGCCGAAGCTCCACCAGGTGTTTCAAGCCCCGAGCGGTGACGGCATCGGGAAAAGACGCCACTCCATCTTGAACCCAGGTGCAGTTTTTCACCTCAACATAGCATCGGCCGCCCGCACCGTCGGACAACAAAAGGTCAATTCGGCTGTTGCGGCCTACCGATGCCTCCCGTTGGACCGATGCATACCCCGAAAGCTCCTCGACAAGCCCCTGACCAATGGATGCCGCCACAAGACGGTTGGGGACCAATGTATTGACGCCGACCAGAGATGTCGGCATTCTGATTATTTCCCAGGTATACTTCAATTTTCGTTTCGGATTATCATGAAAGGACAGGTAAACCGGCATTCCAGGCTCGCAGCAGCTCGTCATCTTTCCTGAATTCGGACAGTGCGCCGTTACTGCCTGACCGTTTTCGAGCACCACGTCCGCCAGAAATCGTCGATATCGCTTGATCAGTCTGCCGGGGATCATCTCGGGCCACCCTATCTCTGAAGCGGAGGATCTGCATATCGGATATGTCGTCACTGAATCTCCTTAACCTGACTTTCGTAATGTTGACTGAACAGAGCGAACGGTTGTATTTATTTTTTGATCAGTGGGTTTTTGTCCCCCCGGACACCGCACCTGGACGCCATGATCCCTGCGGGAAGCGTCTCCCTGCCGAATTCCGGTCGATATTACGTTTACGCGTCAACGAACGTAAGCGCTGAGCATAAACCGAACCCGGCATCATGTCCGGACACTCCCGTGAGATGACGAAAATTGACATTCAGGATTCGCCGGTATATGAGGGCAGTCAATTATGAAACATACACGATGGTTTTATCACCCCTTATTTGTTTTCATCTTCTCCATACTGGCCCTGGTGCTGTCGCTGTTTCTGTCGATATACTGGTACACCAAAGCCAGCAAGAACCTGGAAACCATCGCCCGAAAATTCAACATCGATCCCCAGCAGGTGCTGAAATCGGAAACATGGATGGTGATTCTGGTGTTGTCCATCCTCGTGGGCATCATTCTCATCGGCATCTTCGCCATTTTCGTCTACAGCCAGAAAACTGTTCAACTGTATCGCCTTCAGCACAATTTCATCAACAGCTTCACCCATGAACTCAAAACCCCCGTGACGTCTCTGAAGCTTTTTCTTGAAACTTTTCTCAAACACGACATTCCCAGAACCGATCAGATCACCTATATCCGCTATATGCTTCAGGACGTCGGACGCCTCTCCGACAACATCAGTCGCATCCTGAATCTTGCCCGCATCGAGAGCAAGAGCTATGCGGGAGCATTTGTCGATTCCGACATGGTTCAACTGGTGAAAGACTTCATCACCGAAAACCACCACCTGTTCGAAGGATGTCAAATTGAGATCCACGATCCCGATGATGCGCCTTTCACATACACCGTCAACGTCCCCCTTTTCGAAATGTTCCTGATCAATATATTTACCAATGCCATTAAATACAACACTTCCCGGACGCCCAGAATCGATATCGTTTTCGAGAGGCAGAAACAGCGCCTCGCCGTCCATTTCCGGGACAACGGCATCGGCATCCCAAAAACGGAAATCAAACGGATTTTCAAAAAGTTTTATCAGGTGGGACGCTCCGATGATATGACGGCCAAGGGGAGCGGCCTGGGGCTTTATCTGGTGCAGAATATCGCCAGGCTCCACAAAGGTCGGGTGATCGCCTCCAGTGACGGACCCGGGGAAGGCGCGGTCTTCACCCTGCTTCTGCCACGTCGCCGTTGACCCCGAGATCTGGAAAGGGAATCGATGTCAATCGCGGTTTGTTGAGGAATGCCATGATCAGAAAAAACAAAAAACGCATCCTGATCGTCGAGGATGAAAGCCATATTGCGGAAGGGTTGAAGCTGAACCTCACCCTTCAGGGCTATTCGCCGATCATCGCCAGGGACGGCGGCGATGCCCTGAGACGTTGGAAGACAGAGCGACCCGATCTCATCATCCTCGACATCATGCTACCGGTGATTGACGGATTATCGGTTCTTCAGCATATCCGCCTCGAGGACGACCAGATTCCCATTCTGATCCTGTCTGCCAAAAGCGCTCACAACGATAAGATCAAAGGGCTTTCATACGGGGTGGACGACTATCTGACCAAACCGTTCCACCTGGACGAGCTGCTGCTCCGCATCGAACGCCTGCTCAAGCGATGCGCATGGTCCGGAGGATGCGAAGATGCCCGGGATACGGTCCTGGACACGACACCGACAGTCTATGTTTTCGGCGGCAACACGATCGACTTCCGGACGGCGACGGCCCAATGCCGGTGCGGCAGGATCCACCTCACTGAGCAGGAGTTGCGGCTGATGAAACTTTTTATCGCCCATCGTGGCAAGCCCCTCTCCCGCAGCAAACTTCTCAAGGTAGGCTGGGGCTATACCGGAAAGACGACGACCCGGACGGTGGACAATTTCATCGTTCGCTTGCGCAAATATTTCGAGGAAAACCCTAAAAAGCCGGTTTTTTTCAAAAGCCTCCGGGCGGTGGGATATGTCTTCGACCACGATTAGCGTCTTTGATTGCCGTCACCCTTTCAGCTCCCTCGGCTAAAAGGGTGCGAATCTGCGAACGATGTAATAGGCGAGAGGGATGAAGATAGCGGGCAGCATGTTGCCCACCTTGATCCGCTTGATCTCGAGCATATTGAAGCCTATGGCCATTATGAGCAAACCACCGACTGCCGACATTTGACTGACGACCGCCGGTACAAGAAACGGTTTGATGAGCGTCGCCGTGAAGGTGATGAACCCCTGATAGCAGAAGACTGAAACAGCAGAAAAAAGAACGCCGATACCGAAGGTCGACCCGAAGACAACGGCGGCCACACCGTCAAGAACGGACTTGGCGTAGAGGGTCTTGTGGTCTCCTGTAAGTCCGCTCTCCATAGCGCCTACAATGGCCATGGATCCAACACAGAAGAGCAGGCTTGCGGCAACAAAGCCTTTCGAGAACCCGCCCTCCTCTTTGGAAAAACGTCGCTCAAGGCGGTTTCCGAAACGCTCCAGGCGCTCTTCGATGCGAAGCATCTCACCGATGACGCTACCGATGGCCAGGCTGAAAATCACCAGCAGGATGTCCGGTGTGTCGATGGCGCCCTTCAGGCCGATCAGAATGACGGCGAGGCTGATGGCATGCATCACCGTCGACGTGTATTTTTCGGGCGCGCCGCCCCGCAGCAAAAGCCCCGCCAGGGCGCCGCAAACGATTGCCAATGTGTTGACCAGTGTTCCCAGCAAAACGGCCGTCCTTCCTGAGATGACAGACCCGCATACCGTATTCCCGAGGCGACGGCATCGGCGGATACATGAAAACGGTCTGTTACATATGCAACCGCAGACGGGGTGTCAACCTGAAAGATCGCTTCGGATCGCCGGACGACACGTCTTTGCCCTGAGAGAGCCCGCCGGGATCATTTTCGGATATAGCCCCACGCCACGAGCCGGTTGTACGCATGCTGTGCCTGAGCCCCCTGTTGTGTCGCTTGAAGATACTTCTGGTAATGTGCTGCCGCGTTCGTCTTGTCGCCCATTCCCTCCAACGCGTATCCTTTATAAAACGTCGCATTGGCATTTCCCGGCAACAACCGATCATAACGGTCGAAGGACCGATAGGCTTCCGGATACTTCTTTTGATCGAGCTGTGCAAAACCGCCGACATACCAGGCCTGTCCCTCCCCCGGATAGACGGCCTTGGCCCTGTCGGCATAGGATTCCGCCTCCCGGCTCTTTTTTTGAACCGCCAGGCATTTCGACATCATGACGAGGCCCGCATAATCCTCGGGTGCCTGCTTCAATGCACTATCGAGGAGAGACTCAGCCTCGTCGTACCGCTTTTTGGAAAGCGCTGTTTCCCCTTTCTGCATGAGCTCGACGGCCCCTTTCATGGCGCGAAGCCTGGCGGTGTTATCCATGTAACGCTCCCGACGGCGCGGCGCGCTGCGCGAACCTTGATAGGTTGTCCGAGCGGCGTCCACGGCCGTTCGGTACCGCTCATCGCTCATGGGGTGCGTTGAAAAAAGAACGTCCGTATAGCCGGGCCTTTCTTTTGAAAGGGAATTGAGCATTTCCATCAGCGCCACGAAGCCATCTGTGCTGTAGCCGGCCTTAACCATGTAAGCGTTCCCCAGGGCGTCGGCCTCTCGCTCGTTATCGCGGCTGTATGAGGCCAGAAGAAGGCTTGCACCAAGCATACCCAGTTGCCCGGCGATATCGGCATACGAAGCGGCACCGAGGCCGGCGGCGGCCTGAAGTCCGGTGAGCAGCACTGAAGAAATCTGGCTCTTGGACATCTGCTCGGCGGTATGGCGCGCATTGACATGTCCGAGTTCATGTCCCAGCAACCCGGCCAGGGCCGCTTCATCAGCCAGTTCGAGCAGGATGCCCCGAGTTACCGCGATGCTTCCCCCGGGGAAGGCATAGGCATTCACGTAAACGGCATTTACGGTCTTGAAAGCGTACGGCATCCCCGTACGATGGGTATGCGGGACAAGGCTCTGGCCGACCTGACCGATGTACCGATTCAATGCCGTATCCTGAATGATACCGTAGTCCGCTGAATATTGTCTTGGCGAGTACTGCCGATCGATCTCAACCTCCTGAGATTCCGATACCAGCATCAGCTGGGAACGCCCCGTAACGGGATCCACGGCACACCCCATGACCATCCCTATTCCCCCAACGGGCAGCATCCACAGAAAATCTCTTCGGGAAAAACCGCCGATTCTCGAACGATCGTTATCATTTTCCCGCCTCGGCAGACCTCCGCAATCCTTCATCATGTCTCTCCTTGTCCCATTTCGTCCCCGAAATCATCCTCATGCCTCTACAGAAACATCTATCGGCAATGATAGGAATAATTGCCGAGACTTGTCAACCTGAACGGCCATGTGTTCAGTGGTAAAATCCTGTAAAGCCCCATCGTCTTGACCCTGCGGCCGCTTTCGCGCCAAGCTCCATATGGAAATGGAAAACAGACGCGGCTCTTCCATCACAATTCACCGGCAAAGAAAGGCGAGAAACATGCGGGAAATTGTCGAGCTGACCAAGACGCTCATCCGTTTCAAAACACGCACGCCCGATACGGATGAACTTCATCGTTGCGCCCGATATATCCAAGCCTGGCTCGACCGATACGACGTTGTTTACCACCGGCAGGACGTGGCGGGCATCCCCTCCATCTGGGCGCTGCCCCATACCGGGCGCACAAAAATCCTTCTGGTGACCCATTTCGATGTCGTCAACGGCCCGGATACCCTGTTCGTGCCGGTTGAAAAGGATGGAATGCTTTACGGTCGAGGCGCCGTAGACGACAAATACGCCGTAGCCCTGTCTCTTGTGCTGTTCAAGAATACCCTTGCCGCGCTGAGGCGGCAATCCGGGGGACAGGCAGATATGTCCTTCGGCATTCTGATCACGGGGGACGAGGAACGCCGAACACGACGACGTCCCCGCACTTCTCGAGGAAATGCAGCGACGCATTCAAAGCGTGCTGACGGTGACGATTCAGGAACCCCTCTTCGAGGCCGGCAGGACCCCTTTTCTGGATCTCCTGGAAAAAATGGTCCCTGACGTCCGGCTGGATTGGGAGGACGGCGCCAGCGACGCCCGTTTTCTATCGGCCCACGGCATTCCCGGGGTGGTTTGGGGCGCCGACGGAGACCAGAGTCAGCATTCAGACGATGAGCATGTCGCCGTCGAGAGCATTACCCGGCTTTACGGCGCTCTCGACCAGTTTCTGGACGCCTGTCGGAATATGCCGTCCCCGGAAAGACCTCAGCCGAAAACGCGATCGTAAAGTAACACGACGCGTTATCCGGCATTGCGGAACATTCCAAGAGAGTTTGGATGATGCACCTCCTCGTTCATATCCCGCATGTGGCATACCTTGCAGTTTCTGTTGGCGCCCATAGGATACGGCATACCCTGGTACTGAACGGGTGGAATGTTATCCCTGTCGTTTCCGAAGGGATTGTCAGCCGGGTACAGGGCGTGGGGACTGCCGTGGCAGGCGGCGCACATGAGGCCGGCACCGCCGGTCCGCATCCGATAGAGATCTGCTTCCCCCGCCGTCCAGTGATTGAAGGCGTCAAGGGATTCGGGTGGTTGAAACCCCACATGGCAGGTCAGACAGTCAGGCTCGTTGACCCATGGCTTCCGGGGATTGACGGCCTCCGCGGAGGCGACGGCATCAGGCTTCAAAAGCGACGCTATCCGCTCCGCCGAGGCTTTGCCCGACTCCCGCTCCGCCGCCAGCAGGCTGAGGGCATGGTCCGCCATTCCGCCGTGACAGTGGGTGCAATCCAATCCAATTTGCCGATGAATACCCCGGTAGGCCCGGGTAACGCCCTCAGGCCGGCCCGGGTGGCATGCGGCGCAGGCTTCCGGACCGGATTCCGTCAGGTGAACGGCGTGAAAGCCGTGGATAGCCGCAGACAGATTCATCTGCGCTTTTCCCGCGTCATGACACGATTGACACCTCACGGGATCTCCGTCCTGAGCCTGCGCCAGGAGCCGGGTCTTGTTCATACGGTCATGAACGGCCAGGATATCTTCGGCGGTCTTGTCCGACAGGCCGGCCTTGCCGTCCATACGCCAACCGCCGCCGTGACAGGAACGGCACCCCATTTCCGTCGAAACGGGAACGGGGATGCAGGTTTCCGCCAGAACGACACCCTTGTCGTCCACCGCCCACACCGTCATGAGGGGATAAGGCATGAATTTGCCGTTTTCGGTATAGGGCATGACCGGAACCGCTGTTGCGACATAAGCTCCGGACGCGTCGTCGTAGTCCAACGTGTCGGCGACGCGCTTACCCGAAATCCCCGTCCCGACAGCCGGATCTTTTCCCGTAAGCCGGCCGGCATATTTCCAGAAGTCGCTGTGAGCAGCGGGATCGGCGAAATCCTTCTCAAGACGATAGTGAAGGGTTACACCCTCTGTAATTCGCTCAGGGATCTCACCCCGACGGATCAGAAGGGCGTATATGTCGTTCCCGGGGGTCGCAAAGCTGAAATAGCGGTCGGCATCCGAAACGCAGTGCATCCCCTTGGCGTTCCAGGCCAGCAGAACATAGTTGTCGGCACCAGGATTGAAAGGCGGCATCTCCACCGGGATCGGTTCGGTCTTCACCGCCGCTTCCGTCGCTTTGCCGTGAAGCCCCAGAACGATATAGCCGGCCAGAGCATCCCGCTCGGCAGGGTTGCCTGGAAACGGCGGCATGTAGGTGTTGATCCGGCCCATACCGTTCAACATGGCCGACATCCCCTCCAAAGAAAACTTTTCCGTGAGAGAAAGGATGTCGTGCATGGGTCCCCCAACCGAGTGGCAGGCACTGCAGAGAAATTTGAAGAGATCCTTCCCGACCGACATCCGGTTTTCAGGGGTGATCTCCTGGTACCTGGACCACCGCGTCGCCTTGAGGACACCTGTCTCCCGAATCTCATCCGCCGCTTTTGCGGGGGCTGCATTGGCGTAGAGATATCCGTGGATCAGATAGGGACGCCGGGCCGCCTCTCGAACAAATTCGAAAGACCCCATGTAGGCCAGTCCAATGAGAACCAGAAGCCCTGCGATACCCCGTTTGACGGGAAGGCCGACGCGAAAGGCCATGAGAATGCCCGCCGTGAAGATCACCGGAGAGATCCAGAGAAAAATCTTCAGGAAGCGGAGCGTTTCCGGAGAGATGTCGAGAACCATTTTCTGCTGGTCGGGAGGAAGGGCGGCGATATACCACCAGCCTGTGCCGAGAATGATCGGCAGTGGTATCAAAAGCCATTTGGAGCAGTAACTGAGGAGGCGCTCCCGCAGATCAGCGTCGGAAACCGCGAGTGCGGTGACATATCCGAAAAGTCCGGCGAGCATGAATGCCATCGCCGTCCGGAACGCCAGGGACGGCCAGAAGGATGGATTGAAAAAGCCATCCCAGAAACCGCGGGTGGTCATCCACTCTCCCGGGGTCAGCATGAACGCCACGATGCCGTTGACGACGAAAAGGGATAGCCAACCGAGGATGAAGTAGAGCCAGCCCATCCTGAGATGAGCTTTCCGCTCCATGTTGCCGAAGGTATAGTAGTAGACGAACAGCGTCACGATCTCGCCCAGAAAAAAGACCCATTCCGTCGCCCACCCAAAGAAGAAATAATGGATCAGAATCGATGCCGCCTGGGGACTCAGAACAGAGATGACAAACCAGATGCCAACCCCCGTGACGGCGCCGAATACGGCGGTCAGCACCAGAAAAAATCCCGCGTGCATCTTGACGTAATCCAGCATCGCCGGAGAATTTTCCCGGTATGACTTGGCTTCCGTCAAGACGATGAAAAGCCCGCCGCCCACCGCGAAATGGGCGATATAAACGTGGACGACGGCGATCAGCGCAATCCAAAACCCCCCGCCCAGCACGTCCAACTCCCAAACCGGATACTGCAACACCCCGTTTAAGTCCATTTCAATTCCTCACCGTATCTTATCGCTTGTTATGGACGACGATATTTTTCTCTTCCGTCTATAAGCGATATTGTCGGGGTGTGTCAATACGCCGGGAGCTCCGGCATCGTTTTAACGGAAATGGCGTTGGGTGAGGGATTCCTTCTCCATCATCTTCTTACTTAACTTTCGACTTTCATAGGCCGGTGCCGGTCAACATCATGAAAGTCGAAAGTTGAATTCTTAAAGAACGGACATGAGCTGACGGCAGACGGCCACATCCGTGGGAAAGGCCATGGCCGGCAGACGATTCAGGGGAAAAAACCGCACCTCCGCAGCATCGGAACCGGCATGCATCGCCCCCCCTACGACCTCTCCCCGGAACCAGATGCCCACCGTCTGACGGGATCGATCATGGAAATTGGAGTGAACGGCAAACACCGGCCCGACGGTCACCAGAAGACCGGTCTCCTCCGCGAACTCGCGGCCGGCCGCCGTCCGAACCTCTTCATTCCACTCCACATGACCGCAGGGAATGCACCAGAGACCTTCATGAGATCCACGGCGGCAGATCAGCAGAAGACGGTCCGCCGCCGTCACGATGACCGCAACGCCCACGGTGGGGTTGCGGTAGTATGTCCTTCCGCACGGTCGGCAACGTCGGCGCTCGATCCCCTTTTCCCAGAGGCGCATCAGCGGCGTCCCGCAGGCGGGGCAGAAATCAAAAAGGCCAGAATCGATTGTCATACCAGATTTTCTCGGTCAATGCCCGGTCCATGTCCAACAATACCTTCAAATGGCCGCTTTCCCAGTCTGAAAGCCACTCGTAAAGCCGCTTTTCCCCGGGATCCGAGGTGTTGCGGGCACGCTCCGTATAGAGTTTTACGGCGCGTTCCTCCATGTCCGCGGCCGCCTGGATGGCGGCCGATTCATAGCCTGCGCCCTGAATCTTTTCCTTCAGGGCGGCACTGAGAACCGTTGAGGCCACACTCCCCGAGGCGGCGTCATATGTCGCGGCCTTGAATTTTCCACTCTGCTTATAGGATTGGTATTGGTCCGACAGCATCCGGATATGAAGACTCTCCTCCTCGGCCATGGCCTCGAAAAATTGCTTGATATCGGGGTTCTCGGACTGTGCTGCCACGTTTTCGTAGAAGGCCTTTCCTCGCATCTCCAACAACATCGCACTCTTCAGAATGTTTAACGCTGCATTATCCTGCATCTGCGCCTCCTCGCGTTTGGAACCGGAACATCATGAGGTTACCCGTCCCGGGGTTGACGATTTATTCCGGTAGTTGGACGTTCAGGTAAAAAATGGAATGATATCCGGATCTATTTGAAGGGGGTATCCCAGAAGGACCAGTCCGCCGACTCTCCAGCCGGACCGTTGTCTATCGCCCTGCCGGAATAGCCGATAGCCCACCCGACGGCTTCAGGAGGTATCGCCCGACGCCGGATAAACCGGAGGGGTTCGAGCGCTTTTCCCCAACCGCTGTTGTAAAGTCGACCGACGGCGATCACCTGGCCCGCTGCGTTCAGATAATAGGTTTCCAGATAAAAGGTTTGGATGACGGGGAAATTGCTGACGCCCCCCCGGAATTCAACGGTTCCTTTAACCGTCAAGTCCCCACCCTGCCGGACGTATTCATAGTAAAACACAAGGTCGCGCGCAACCCATGCTCCTGTGTAAGGACCGCCTTCCTGAAGCGGCAGACGCAGCTCGGGTGCGACCGTTTGACCGACGCCTCGGCTGAA
>NZ_JBFXGG010000097.1:0-10788 GCF_050178255.1 Desulfococcus sp.
TTCTCCAGAAAAACCGGCGACGTGTCAAACGATTTGAATGTGGGGTAAAATGTTCAATATTCAGCGACTCCCCAAGCCGTCTCTATCACTTTTGGAATAGCAATGCAAAGTATATGCCCTTTGGAGCTGTTAAATTACAGTTCGATTTCCGGTGTTCATGGGGTGGTGCCGCGACCGACATCAATCTTCCGATTTGAAACCGGAACGGCAACAAAAAACGTTCGCGTATCGGCGCCCGGGTTGCAAATTTTGACAATTTGGGACAAATTTTGTTTCAACGTACTCGATACAAAGGATCCCGGCCGTCCCAACCGCACCCCTTCAGCCTTCAGCCATCAGTCTTCAGCCTGACCCCCCAAGGTTGAAGCATTGACTATTTCGCCGGATCGTCCTACATGAGAAGGTCTCTGCTTACGATTGCCCCTGCGTTTCCGCAGAGCGATGTCTAACGGGAGCAACCCTTATGCGCCTTCGCCTGATTCTGCTGGTATTGTCCATCCTTGCCGTGGGCTCCGCGTCCACCGGGGGGTTTTTTTATTTTGAAGCGATTCAGGACGCCTCCATCCAGGCGTCCCGACGCCAGGCCCGCACCCGCCTGATATTGATCGCCCACAGTCTGGAGAACCACCTGACCGCCAACATGCAGGTTACCGAGACCCTTGCGGCGGCTCCGGCCCTGGCCCGACTGCTGCGCAGCCCTTCCGACGAGGCTCTGGCGGCGGCCCACGAGGTGCTGGACCGTTTTCAGCAGACCCTCGGGGCGAACGTCTGTTACCTGATGGACGCCCGGGGGATCACGAGGGCATCCAGCAACCGGAACCGGCCGGAAAGCTTCATGGGGCAGAACTTTGCCTTTCGGCCCTATTTCACCAGCGCCATGGCGGGGAATCCTCTCGGCTACCTGGCCCTGGGCGTCACCTCGGGCCGACGGGGCGTCTACAGCAGCCGTCCGGTCTTTTCAGGGTCCGATCCCAATCCCCTGGGCGTCGTCGTCGTCAAATCCGCCATCGATGCCGTGGAGGAGCGGCTGGGACTATCGCCGTCGGAGATGATGCTCTTCACCTCTCCCGACGGGGTGATCTTCATCACCAACCAGCCCGGTTGGCTTTTTCAGCTGGCCTGGGAGCCTTCCCCCGAAGAGTTGGCGCGGATCCGGGAGGAGCGGCAGTTCGGGGACGGCGGACACGAGTGGATCGGTCTCAAGCCCGGCGAGACGCCGGATACGGCATTCCTCGACGGGAAGCGCTACCTGTTCGAACAGATGGAGATCCCGCATTTTCCGGGCTGGAAGGTCAACTACCTGACCTCGGCCGACGTCATTACCCGGCCGGTGGAGACCTCCCTGATCCGCATGACCGGATCCATCGTACTGGTCCTCTGCGTGCTCATCGGGCTGGGTGTGGTCATCCTCTACTACAAGGCGAGTGAGGATATCCTGCAACGGAAACGGATGGAGGCCGCCCTTCGGGAAAACGAGGAGCGCTATCGCTCCCTTTACCACAATACGCCGGCGATGCTGCATTCCATCGGCCCCGACGGACGCCTTCTGAGCGTCAGCGACTACTGGCTAACGGCCATGGGGTACGACTACGACGAGGTGATCGGCCGTCCCCTGGCCGATTTCATGACCGAGGCGTCCCGGCGGCTGGCCGAGCACGACATGATTCCGACCTTTTTCCGCAAGGGGTTCTGCAAGGACATTCCCTACCGGTACGTCCGTAAAAACGGCGAGGTCATCGACATCCTCCTGTCGGCCATTGCCGACAGGGATTCGGACGGCCGCATCGTCCGCTCCCTTGCGGTCTCCGTCGACGTCACCGAGCAGAAGCAGGCGGAAAAGGCCCTCCGCCGGGCCAAGGAGGAGTTGAGCCGCTATTCCAAGGAACTGGAACGGAAGGTTC
This sequence comes from Desulfococcus sp., assembly GCF_050178255.1. Classification (NCBI taxonomy): domain Bacteria; kingdom Pseudomonadati; phylum Thermodesulfobacteriota; class Desulfobacteria; order Desulfobacterales; family Desulfococcaceae; genus Desulfococcus; species Desulfococcus sp. The sequence continues at coordinate 1,902 of NZ_JBFXGG010000097.1, forward strand.
AACTCCGCACCAAGGAGATCGGCGACATATTGCGGTACACGCCGGCGGTGATCTACATCAAGGATCTGACCGGGCGGTATATGCTCGTCAACTCCCGTTTCGAGGAGCTTTTCGGCGTGCAGAACGAGGCGGTTCGGGGTAAGACGGACACGGAGATCCTGCCGCAGCCGGTGGCCGCCCAGTTCCAGGCCGGGGACGCGGCGGTCTTCGAGAGCGCCGCGCCGGTCCAGGTTGAAAAGCGCATCGTCCAGAACGACGGGCTTCATACCTATCTGACCGTCAAATTTCCGCTCTTCGACGAGACCGGCAAGGTGCGCAGACTCTGCGGCATCGCTACGGACATCACTGCCGCCAAGAAGGCCCAGGACAAGCTGCGCCGCTTGTCGGCCTCCATCATCACCAACCAGGAAAAGGAGCGGGCGGTCATCTCTCGGGAGCTCCACGACGAGTTGGGGCAGGTGTTGACGGCGTTGCGTATGGACGCGGTCTGGCTGCTGGAGCGGCTCAAGGCGGCCGACCCGATGGGGGCGGAGCGCGCCCGGGACATGTGCCGGCTCATCGACGGGACGATCCAGGACGTCCGAAGCCTGGCGTTTCGTCTCCGGCCGGGAATCCTGGACGATCTGGGGCTGGTGGACGCCCTGGAGCTCTATACTTCGGATTTTGAACGGCGGACGGGTGTCACCTGTCTTTTCGATGCCGCATCCATCCCGAAGATGGACGACACCGTCGCCACCGCCGCCTACCGCATCGCCCAGGAGGCCCTGACCAACGTGGCGCGTCATGCCCGCGCCGCCAAAGTGGAGGTCCGGCTGCAGCAGGTCGACGGTCGGCTTATCCTGTCGGTGGAAGACGACGGAAGGGGCTTTCCGGTCTCGGTCCTGGATGCCGCGGAAACCCTGGGCGCTGCCGAGGCCCTGGGGGTGGCGGGCATGCGCGAGCGGGCCTCCCTGGTGGGTGGGCACCTGGAAGTCCATTCCCGGCCGGGTTCGGGGACCCGGGTCCGTCTGATTCTCCCGGCGCAGGCCCTCACACTGGAACGCAACACGGAGGTGAAATCATGATCAAGGTGCTTCTGGCGGATGATCACAGCATCGTCCGCGCCGGGCTTCGGCGGATCATCGAAGAGAGCGGCGACATGGCGGTAACGGCCGAGGCCGAGAACGGAAGGGTGGCGCTCAGGGAGGCGGCCCGGCATGCGCCGGACATCGCCGTCGTCGACATCTCCATGCCGGACATCGACGGTCTGGAGGTGATCACCCGTCTCCATGAAACGATGCCCGATCTGCCCATCCTGGTGCTGACCATGCACGAGGAGCGGCAATACGTGGTGCGGGCCATCGAGGCCGGCGCCATGGGATACATCACCAAGCAGTCGGCGCCCGAGCAGTTGGTCCGGGCCGTCCGGCGGCTTATCGCCGGCCACCGTTACCTGTCGGAGGACGCAGTGGAGGTCCTCGCCCTCCGGGTGCTCAAGGGGGACAAGTCGGCCTCGCCCATCGACGCCCTCTCCATGCGGGAGCTCCAGGTTCTCCGGCGGCTCGCCATGGGCCAGACCAACCGGGAGATCGCCGAGGCCTACGGGGTGAGCGTCAAGACGGTGGACACCTACCGGCATCGGCTTCTCAAGAAGCTCGACCTGCGCAACAATGCCGAGCTTTCCCGGTTTGCCATTCAGAACAAACTGGTAGAGCTGTAACTGACCGGATTCCAGGGGCCTGAAGGGTTTGACGTGCCGGCCGTCGGCGGCGGGCCTGCCGGGTCGGCGTCAAAATTTTTCTGACAGAGAAATCCGAAAAATCCGGCTGCCGGAATGAGAAAAGCTCGAATTGTTTTCCCCGGGGGCGCGGTATATCCTTGAAATAGGTATGGATAAATCTTTACACCCTTTTCAAGGAGACATCGTCATGAAAAAATGGATCGTTCTGAGTTTGTTGACCACCGCTCTCGCCTTTGGCCCGGCAATGGCTGAAACCACCAACGTCAAGATCGGCGGCGGGCCCACCGGCGGCACCTTCAACACCTTCGCCAACGCCATGGCCGTATACATCTCCAAGGTGGACCCCAACATGGTGACCACCGCCGTGGGATCGGGGGGGTCGGTGGAGAACCTCAAGCGCGTCTCCGGAGGAGAGTCGGACTTCGGTCTCTGTTACGCCGTGGATATGGATCTCGGCTACAAGGGCAAGCTGCCCATGGACACACGGACCTATCAGAATATCCGCTCGGTGGGGTATCTCTACGGCGCGCCGGCCCAGCTGGTCGTCAATGCCGACAGCGACATCAAGAGCGCTTATGACCTCAAGGGCAAACGGGTCGCCGTGGGCAATGCCGGCTCAGGAGCCGCCGCCAGCGCCGAGCGCTTCTTCCGCCACATCGGGGTGTGGGAGAACTTCAAGCCGACCTTCATGGGATATTCGGCGGCCGCCAGCGCCTTCAAGGACGGCAAAATCGATGCCTTCTGGGTATTGGTGGGCTATCCCAACGCCTCCATCATCGAAGCCAGCGTCCAGGTCAAGATCCGTCTCCTGGATCTGGGTGTCGATGCCGAGAAGAGCGGATTTTACGATGCCTATGCCTACAGCCCCACGGTGATCCCCGCCGGTACCTACGGCAAGACGATGCCGGAGTGCAAGACCTTTCAGGATTCCACCATCCTCGCCGTCAGAAAGGACATGTCGGATGAAGCCGTATACCAGATCATGAAGCATCTCTGGTCCCCGGCGGGTATGGAGGCCATGGTGGGGGCGTCCAAATCCTTCGATGAGATGAACCCGGACAACGCCTTCAACGGGGCCTCTGTACCGCTGCATCCCGGCGCCGTGAAATTCTGGCAGGAGCAGGGCAAGGAGATTCCGGAAAAGCTCATGCCGTAAGGTTCGGCTTTCCCTGAAGGTTCCAGAGCCTCAACGGGGAAGGGCGTCCGTCCTTCCCCCGGCGTATCCGTCGAAAAACGAATCCCTTTTGACAAGTTAAGGAAGAAAATCCATGTCAGAACCCGAACATGCTGCAGAACAGGCTGACCTGTCAGCGGAGAACAAAGAGAAACTGGAGAAGCTGGTCCAGAAGGACTCCCGCTCCGGCCGCGTCTTTTCCGGTTTCTGGAAATATATCACCAGCGCCATGGGCGCGTTCATGGTGGCTTTTTACATGTACTGCGCCGCCGTCCCTGTGGATACCCAGTATTTTCTGGGGGTCTACGTCGTGCTCACCTATGTGATGGTCTTTCTGATCTATCCGCTCAAGGCCTCATCCCCCGCCCACCGTCCCACCGCCGTCGACCTGATCATGGCGGCGGCGGCCGTTTTCGTGGTGGGCTATTTCGTCATGGAGTACGAGGCCATCAACTACCGCATGGGCTCCGAGACCCGCATGGACACCTTTGTGAGCGCGCTGGGGATCCTCGTCTCCCTCGAGGTGGCTCGGCGGGCCCTGGGATGGTCCATGACCATTGTCGGCGCCCTCTTTCTCGCCTACGCCTTCTGGGGCGACCTGCTCCAGAATATCCCTTTGCTCAACGCCTTCGCCCACACCGGTTTCAAGATCGACCGGGCCCTCAACCACATCTACTACAAGCAGGAGGGCGTCTTCGGCATCATGGCGACGGTGCTCGTGACCTACGTCATCCTCTTCATCTTCTTCGGATCGTTTCTCAAGGCCTCGGGGGCGAGCCGTTTTTTCATCGACGTCCCCATGGCCGTTGCCGGCAAGAGCATCGGCGGTCCGGCCAAGGTGGCCGTCATCGCCTCGGGGTTCTTCGGGTCGGTCTCGGGTTCCGCCATCGCCAACACGGTCTCCACCGGCGCCTTCACCATCCCCATGATGAAGAAGGCCGGGTTCCGTCCCCACGTGGCCGGCGCCATCGAGCCCTCCGCCTCCATCGGCGGGATGTTCATGCCGCCCATCATGGGTGCCGGCGGCTTCCTGATGGCTGAGATGACCGAGATTCCCTACGTCCAGATCATGATTATGGCGATCTTCCCGGCCTTGATGTACTTCCTGTCGGTTTTCACCATGGTCCATTTCGAGGCCAAGCGCTACGGCATCGTCGGGAAGCGGCGGCCCGAAGACCCCACGGCCCTGGAGATCCTCAAGAAACAGTGGTTCATGTCCCTGCCGCTGGTCATCATCGTCGTCATGATGATCGTGGGTTTCTCTCCGGGATACGCCGCCTTCTGGGCCATTATATCCTGCATCGTGGTCAGCTGGTTCACGCCTGAAAACAAGATGGGCGTCAAGCAGATTCTCGACGCCATGATCGAAGGGGCCAACGCCACCCTCATCATCGGCGCCACCGTCGGCGTCATCGGCATCATTGTCGGCACCATCCAGCTCTCCGGGATCGGGCTCAAGTTCTCCCAGATCATCATCGACCTCTCCTTCGGCTCCCTGCCGGTGGCCGTCCTGCTGGTGGCCCTCGCCTCCCTGATTCTGGGCATGGGCGTGCCGGTGACCGCCGCCTACCTCATCACGGCGGTCCTGGCCGTCGGGGCTCTGACCGACATGATCTCCCAGAGTTACTGGGGCGTCAGCTTCCGGGAGCTTCAGCTTCCCCTGGGACAGCTCCTGGCCGACGACCCCCAGCGGCTCGAGATCATGGCCAAGGTCTCCTGGGCCCTCATCGCGTCCCACATGGTGGTCTACTGGTTCAGCCAGGACTCCAACATCACCCCGCCGGTCTGCGTGGCCGCATACGCCGGCGCCGCCATCGCGGGATCCGACCCCTGGAAGACCGGGTGGACCTCCTTCAAGTTCGCCAAGATGCTTTATATCGGCCCGCTCCTCTTCGTCTATTCCCCGGGGTTTCTCCTGGGCGGACCGGGGCATTTCATTCCCTGGTATCAGGTGGCCTCCACCGTCGTGACCGTCATGTTGGGCACCGTCGCCTTCGGGGCCCTCAGCATGGGGTATTTCCTCTGCGGTTTCACCGTCAAGGAGTGGATTATCTGCGCCTTTGCCACCACCTTCCTTTTCTTTCCCCATCTGGTGAACTGGATCGTCTTCGGCATCGACCTGCCTACAATCCTGGTGGACACGCTCGGCATCGGCATGTGGGTGATCGTCTTCTTCATGCAGAAGATCCGGATCAAAAAGGATCCCACCCTGGTGCTGCCCATCGACGAACGGCGGCGTCTCCGGCGGGAGAGGGCGGCCCAGACGGCATAGGTCGCAGGCTGTCTGTCGACCCGGACATAAGGCATTGAACACAAGTTGTATTTTCCGGTTTCTTTCGAAGCCGACATGGGGGGCGTTTGCCCCCCTTTTTCTTGCCGAGGCTGAAAAGCGCCTCCGATCATTTCCCTTGACAGACCCGGCCGATTCCCGGAATATGCCTTCCCCGACAACACCCTGGGCGACTGCGGATGCGGCGTCCGCTTTCAGACCTTGACGGTTTCGTAAAGACTCGGTATTTTTAATGCCGACCCCATTGTATTGTTGCCCGGGAATATAAACGCGATAAGCTGTTTCGAGGTTTTGCTGAAGCGACTGTTACGAATGCATCAAACCTTCGGGAGATCCGTTATGAAGTGGTTGGGGCTGTTGATGTGTCTGACGTTTTTCATGGGGGGATCCCAGGGCCACGCCTTCGTCTCGGTGGGGCAGGCCCAGATGATTTATGACGGCAAACTGCCCGTTGAACTGCAGAACCACACTATCATGGCGCTGCTCATCGATCCTGAAAGCGGCGCCATCGTCGACGCCAACAGAAAGGCGGTCGTCTTTTACGGTTACCCCCTCGACCGGATGCGGGGCATGCGCATTCAGGAGATCAACATCCTCGATCCCCGCGACGTGGAGGCCGAATACAAAAGGGCCGAAAAAGAAGACCGGAACTATTTCATTTTTCCCCATCGCCTGGCGGACGGGGAGGTCCGGACCGTTGAGGTCTACAGTGCGCCCGTGCCGGACTCCTCCGGAAAGCGGCTGCTCCTGTCCATCATTCACGATGCCACCCACAAAGCCCTGATGGAAGCGGAACTCAACCGTTACAAGGATCGCCTGGAAACCCTCGTGGCCCAGCGGACGCGTCAGTTGAGCGACGCCCACAAACGCATTGACCGGCTGTCGATATTCGGACTGCTCGTTGTCTCGGGGCTGTTGTTTTTTTTGTTGCGGCGGCACCAGAAGGCCGTCTACTTTCAGCACCGTTTTGAACTCGAACGCGAGCGGCAGCGGTCCGAGGCGGCCCTCATGGAGCGCGAGGAGCGATTCCAGAGAATGCTGGCCCTGGTGCCGGACATGATCACCATACAGGATCCGGAGATGAATATCCTGTACAGCAATTGGAACGGGATGGGCGCCGTCGAACCCGAAAAACGGATTCTGGGCACGAAGTGCCATCAGACCTACAGGGGGTACGACGATATCTGCCCGGATTGCCGGCCCATATCGGTTCTGGATACCAAGACCCCGTTTCAGGAAGAGATCCGGCTGCCGGACGGGACATGGCTGGATATGCGCGTCATTCCCATACTCGATGCGAACGGGGAGGTGGAGTGCTTTGCGGAGTGGGCCAGGGACATTACCGAAAATTACAGGACCCGGGAGCGGCTGGAGCGGCTGGCCACCACCGACGCCCTTACCGAGCTCTGGAACCGCGCCTATTTCATGGGGACGATCCGGAAGGAGATGGAGCGTGCCCGGCGCTACGGCGAGCCTTTTTCCCTGCTGATGCTCGATCTGGATCATTTCAAGCGGGTCAACGATACCCGCGGTCATGCAGCCGGCGATGCGGCCCTGCGGCATGTGGCGGCGATTTTCCGGAAGTCCCTCCGTCAAACCGACATCGCCGGGCGCGTGGGCGGCGAGGAGTTCAGCATCCTGCTGCCCCACACCGACCTCGCGGCGGCGCTGGTCATGGCCGAGCGTCTCAGATCGACCATTGAAAACACCCCCGCCGATTATAACGGCACGGAGATTCCCCTGACGTCGAGCATCGGCGTCGCTGTCTATGATCGGGAGATCGCCGATGAGGATGCCCTGATGCTGCTGGCGGACGAGGCGTTGTATGCCGCCAAAAAAGGGGGCAGGAACCGCGTCTGTCAACCCCCTCGGGAGAAAGGTACCGCCTTCCCCGGTACGAGCGACGTCGGTTAGTGTGAGTGTCGTCGTTCCCGACCCTACCGGTACGGCAACCGCTACTCATCCCCGAAATAGACACCCGTGTCACGCGCGGCCCGAATGAGATCGTTCCCGGGATCGACAAAACGATTTTTTCCCGCGATCTCCGTAATGGGGATCATCTCGATCTCGTTTTTCCGAAGGGCAACCATTTTGCCGAATTGACCCTCGACAAATGCGTGCACCGCAGCCGTACCCATACGGGTGCACAAGATGCGGTCATACCCGGTCGGGATGCCCCCGCGCTGAATATGTCCGAGCACCGTGTAGCGACACTCGGTCTGGATCCGTCCTTTCAATTCTCTGCACAGCCGCTCCGCAATGCCCCCGAGCCGGACGGGTTCCGCCGAATCCGGGACGAATTCCCGTGTGATCTGCTTTCCACCAATCGGTGCCGCGCCCTCGGACACGCAGATAATGGTGGACCTGCTGCCGCGGCTGCTGCGGTCCTTGATTTTAGCGACAACAGCCCCCAGGCTGAATGGGATCTCAGGTATGAGAATGACGTCCGCGCCGGATGCCAGGCCGGCATGCAGGGCGATCCAGCCGGCATTGCGCCCCATGGTCTCCAGAATCATCACCCGGTGATGGCTGGTGGCGGTGGTTTGCAGCCGATCGATGGCGTCCGTGGCGATTTCAACCGCAGAGTGAAATCCAAAGGTTTCATCGGTTCCCCAGATGTCGTTGTCGATGGTTTTGGGAACGCCGACCAGCCTGAGCCTTTTGCGCTGCCAGAATTTATTGGCAATCGCCATTGTGCCGTCCCCACCAATGATAATCAAGCCGTCCAGTTCCAGCTTCTCGACATTGGCCATCACCGCCTCCGATCGATCTTCCTCAACGATCTGTTCCCCGACGCGGACCTTGTAGGCAAAAGGATCACCCCTGTTGGTCGACCCCAGAATCGTCCCCCCCTGAAACAGAAGTCCCTTTGTCCTGTGCCAGCTCAGGGGAATGATCGCCGGGCCTTCGATAAGGCCGTCGAATGAATCGAGCACGCCGAGGCACTCGATGTGGTAGCGGCCGACGGCGCATCTCACGACCGCCCGAATCACGGCATTCAATCCCGGGCAGTCTCCACCGCCGGTCAGTATGCCGATCCGTTTGATATTCGTCATATTTTTGACTCCCTGGCGAAAGCGGATGTTCCAGTGTCTTCCGAATCCGACCGGATCGATTCACAGCTAATTGTTTAATATCTCAATAAATGAACGGTCTTATTTTGTAAAGAGATTTTTCAGGGAGGAGTGCCGTAATGTTCTCGAAATCCTGGCATCGGCATACAAGAACGATCACATTGTGGTAGTCTCAAACGGCGCCATGAAATCCGCCGTATCCCAGGACCCCAGCGGATCGCTAAATGGCCCTGGAGCGGTTTATGGAACGGCTGTTCCTTGCGGCGGCCGTTCTGCCATGATTCCAGTTCAATGCAAGAAACCTTCAATTTTGGTATGAGTTTAGCTCTTTGAAAATTATGCTGCCAGCTTGAGGGCAATGTCTTCTTCTCGTACTGCACCGAGCATTTTTTTTGGCTCATCCGGCTGAAGCGTACTTTGGCTTGTCAAAAATAAAAAAAAGTGGACATACAGGACCTTTCTGAAAAACGACCAAATTCAACAGGAAGGAACACCGTATGTCCACAAGCCTGCTATACCATGGATTCGATATCAGGGGCTACCAATATGTTCGATCCAAATATGTCCGAGGATCTGTCATATTCACCATAGAACGAGATCGGTATGGTCTGAGATGTCCCGTATGCAAT
>NZ_JBFXGG010000098.1:0-10686 GCF_050178255.1 Desulfococcus sp.
TCTTTGGGAGATAGAATTGGTCTCACAAGAGGGGGTGCCTTGATACGAGTTGTTGTACTCTTGCCTTGTTGGGCCTCAAAAAAAGCTTCCAAATAGTTTTCACATACATCTTTTGGCACACCCTGCTGCAATATATTCCCTTTTTCCAACCAGATGGCATGTGTACAAAGATTTCTTACAGAGGCAGTGTCATGACTTACAAAAAGCACGGTTCCAGTCTTCATAAACTTTCGAAGATAGCGCATACATTTTTGTGTAAAAAAAGCATCTCCCACGGCTAATGCTTCGTCAATAACCAAAATATCCGCATCCACATGAGCAATCACAGCGAAGGCCAAACGTACATACATACCACTTGAATAGCTTTTAACCGGCTGTTCAATAAAATCGCCAATGTCGGCAAAAGCAGCGATGTCATTAATTCGGGCATCGATTTCTTGCTTGCTTAAACCTATCACAGCGGCATTCATGTAAACATTTTCACGGCCGGTAAACTCAGGATTAAAACCGGATCCAAGCTCGAGTAACGCAGCTATTCTACCATTCGTTTTTACGTATCCACCAGTTGGTGACAATGTTCCGCAAATCATTTGCAACAGTGTTGATTTACCGGAACCGTTCCGCCCGATAATCCCGACCGTCTCCCCGCGTTTGACCTCAAATGAGACATCCCTGAGCGCCCAAAATTCCCGAAAATAGTTGTTGGGCTGCCGGCCAAGGGCCCGCTTCAACCTGGGGACGACAAACTGTTTCAGGCGATCCCGCGGATTGTCGTAAATCTGGTAACACTTGCTGAGATTTTCGACTTTGATGGCGATTTCAGAGGACATCGGCGAACCCCTTGCGCGTTTTCTGAAACCAGGCAAACCCCAGCCACGCAATACATGCTGCGGACAGAAAATAGACGCTCAGAAAGGTCATATCGGGAATCCTGCCCCAGAACAGGACGTCTCTGGTTTGTTCAATGGCCGGCATCAACGGGTTCATCAGCAGAAACGACCGGTATGCTTCAGGCAGGGCGGAAGCCGGATAAAAGATAGGGGAGAGAAACATGAGCACCGTTGTCAGAATGCTGACGAATTGGGACACGTCGCGCAGGTATACCCCCAGGGAGGCCAGCATCCAGGAAAGCCCCATGACCAGCAGGGCAAGGGGAAAGAAGATCAATGGCAGCAGAAGAGAGGTGACATGCGGCAACCCGAATAAAAACGCATATGCGATCAGCCACACGCCAAGGCTGATGACGGCATGAAACATCGCCGAGCCCAGGGCCACCCAGGGAAGGATCTCCAGCGGGAAGACGACCTTCTTGACATAATTGACGTTTGAAAGGATCAAGCCCGGTGCGCGGTTGATGCATTCGGCAAACAGGTTGAACACGATAAGGCCGGCAAAAAGCACCAGGGCAAACTCGGTTTTCGAACCGCTGCCGCCGCCCCATCGGGCCTGAAAAACGACGCTGAACACGAAGGTAAACACGGCCAGCATGAAAAGCGGATGGAAAAAAGACCAGAAAATACCCAGGAATGACCCTCGGTAGCGGCCGACCACTTCCCGTCTGGAAAGCGCCAGGATCAGACTGCGGTTGCGCCAGAAACCGGCGATCATCTCCTTTGGTGAAATCGGAAAATTTTGCATTATCCAAAAATCTTCTTATGATTCATGTCTGTTTTATGTCTGAAAATCCGCATGATCGGGGTTGAGGTTTTCCCGGAATGAATACAGATGGTTGATTATGACATATGCTGTGGAACAGTGCGGGAGGCGGTATGGCGGCTCACGCAAATACCTCGGCCTGTTTCAGAAGGATTCCTGCTTTGTCCTTGGATGAAAGCGTCGGTGGGGTTTCAATGGGCCACCGGATGTCGATTTCAGGATCGTTCCAGGCGATGCAGCGCTCGAATTCAGCGGCGTAATAGTCCGTGGTTTTGTACAGGAAGTCCGCACTGTCGCTCAGCACCAGAAATCCGTGGGCGAAGCCGGGCGGGATCCAGAGTTGGCGATGATTGGATTCCGTGAGCTCCGTGCCGACCCATTGGCCGAAGAAGGGGGAGGACCTGCGGATGTCCACGGCGACGTCGAACACCGCCCCGGAGACGACCCGCACCAGTTTGCCCTGGGGCTGTCGGATCTGATAATGCAGTCCTCGCAGGACGCCTCGGCCGGATCGGCTGTGATTGTCCTGTACAAACGCAACCTCCAGGCCGGTGGCCTGCTGAAAGATTTTCTGATTGAAACTTTCGAAAAAGAAGCCGCGCTCATCCCCGAACACCCTGGGTTCTATGATCAGGACTTCCCGGATACCGGCGGCAGGGGTTACTTTCACAGGGCCCATCCTTTCTTCAGCAGGCGGAGAAGGTATTGACCGTACCCGTTTTTGGCCATGGTGTGAGCCAGTTTTTCGATCCGTGCCGCATCGATCCATCCCTTGCGCCAGGCGATCTCTTCGGGACAGGACACCATCAGCCCCTGCCGCTTCTGCAGGGTGGAAATGAAGGAAGACGCCTCCTGCAGGGAGTCGTGGGTGCCGGTATCCAGCCAGGCATACCCCCGCCCCATGATTTCCACGTTGAGCTTTCCCCGTTCCAGGTAGATCCGGTTGACGTCCGTGATCTCCAGTTCTCCCCGGGCGGACGGCTCCAGGTTGTCGGCGATGTCGACGACCTGATTGTCGTAGAAGTAGAGGCCGGTGACGGCATAGTTTGACCGTGGATTCGCCGGCTTTTCCTCGATGGACCGCACGCGCAGATCAGCGTCATACTCGACCACCCCGTATCGCTCCGGATCCTGAACATGGTAGGCGAACACGGTGGCGCCTTGACTCTGGGCCGCCGCCCGTTCCAGCTTCACCGCCAGATCATGGCCGTAGAAAATGTTGTCGCCCAGAATCAGGACGGGATCGTCATTGCCGATGAAACCACGTCCGATGGTAAAGGCTTGGGCCAGGCCGTCGGGAGAGGGCTGAACCGCATATTGAACATCGATGCCCCATTTTTCGCCGTCGCCGATCATATCCCTGAAGCGGGGCGTATCCTGCGGCGTCGAGATGATCAGGATGTCGCGGACCCCTGCCAGCATCAGGGTGCTGAGGGGGTAATAGATCATCGGCTTGTCGTATACCGGCAGCAGTTGTTTCGATATGGTGAGCGTGATCGGATAGAGCCGGGTGCCGGATCCGCCGGCGAGGATGATGCCTTTGCGCCGGGTCATGATTGTGCCTCCAGGGTTTCAGTAAGCATGCGCGCCGCACCGGCTTGCCAGTGGGGCAGATTCAGGTTGAAGGCGGCGCGCAGCTTGGCGGTGTTCAAACGTGAATTGTGGGGGCGGCGTGCGGGCAGCGGGAAATCGCTGGTCGGTACCGGCGCGACGGTTTCGGGAGACGCCGCCAGTTTCATTCCGGCCCGGCGGGCATATTCCAGGATGAAAACCGCGTAGCCGTGCCATGTGGTCTCGCCGCCCGCCGCCAGGTGGTACAAGCCGCCCAGATCCGGGTTGTTGAAAACCGCTCGGAGGGCGTGGGCGGTCACATCCGCCAGCAGTTCGGCACCGGTGGGGGCGCCGAACTGATCGTCAATCACGGTGAGGGCTTCCCGCTCCCGGGCCAGCCGGATAATGGTTCCGGCAAAGTTGGCCCCTCGCGTGCCGTAGACCCAGCTGGTGCGGAAGATCAGGTGCCGGCAGCCGCCGGCGATAACGGCCTGTTCACCTTCCAGCTTGGTACGGCCGTATATGTTCAAGGGGGCCGTGGGGTCGGTTTCCCTCCAGGGCGTCTCGCCGGAACCGTCAAAAACATAGTCTGTGGAGTAGTGAACCAGCCAGGCACCGCAGCGTCGGGCTTCCCGCGCGAGCACGCCGGGTGCCGCGGCATTGATGGTCCGGGCAAGCTCGCCCTCGCTTTCGGCCTTGTCGACAGCCGTATAGGCGGCGGCGTTGACAATCACGTCCGGAACGACTGCCCGAACGGTTCGGGCGACGCCTTCCAGGTTGGTGAGGTTCCCGCACAGCTCCTCGCTGCCGGAACCCAGAGCGATGATCTCGCCCAGTGGTGCCAGGCTGCGCTGCAGCTCCCAACCCACCTGGCCGTTCTTTCCGAATAGCAGGACCTTCATCGGTTTCGCTCCGCATAATTCTTTTCGATCCACGCCCGGTAGGCGCCGGAATGGACATTGTCGATCCAGTCCGGGTTTTGCAGATACCACATCACCGTTTTCCGGATGCCCGATTCAAAGGTTTCGGCCGGCTTCCATCCCAGTTCCCGCTCAATTTTCCGGGCATCGATGGCATACCGGCGGTCATGGCCGGGGCGGTCGGTGACGAATGCGATCTGCTCACAATAGCGTTTCCCGTCCGTCCGGGGGCGCAATTCGTCGAGCAGGCCGCAGACGATGTTCACGATGTCGATATTGGCTTTTTCGTTCCATCCGCCGATGTTGTATATGTCTCCGGGGGAGCCTTCGGCCAGCACGTGCCGGACGGCCCGACAGTGATCCTTGACGTACAGCCAGTCGCGGATCTGCCGACCGTCGCCGTAAACCGGCAGGGGTTTCCCCGCCAGGGCGTTGATGATCATCAGGGGGATCAGTTTTTCGGGGAATTGATAGGGCCCGTAGTTGTTGGAACAGTTGGTGGTCAGCATCGGCAGGCCGTATGTATGGTGGTAAGCCCGCACGAGATGGTCGCTGGCGGCCTTGCTGGCCGAATAGGGGCTGTTGGGTTCGTAACGATGGGTTTCACTGAACGCGGGAGCACCGGCCCTCAGGGATCCGTATACCTCGTCCGTGGAAACGTGGAGGAAACGAAAGGCATGTTTCCGTGAACTTCCCAGCTTGTCCCAGTAACTGCGCACGGCTTCCAGAAGCCGGAAGGTTCCGACGATATTGGTCTGAATGAAGTCTTCGGGGCCGTGAATGGATCGGTCTACATGGGATTCGGCGGCGAAATTGACGACGGCCCGGGGTTGATACCGCTTCAGCAATCCGGCGACCTGTTCAGGGTCGCCGATGTCGGCCCGAATGAAAATGTGCCGCTCATCATCGACGACGGATGCGAGGTTTTCCAGGTTGCCGGCATAGGTCAGCTTGTCGAGGTTGATAACGGGTTCATCGGATGCCGCCAGCCAGTCCAAAACGAAATTCGCGCCGATAAACCCGGCGCCGCCGGTAACCAGAATCATGGGGTAACCCTTTTGTCCTTTTATCGATTGATGACGTTCCAGGTCATCCTGATGTATCCGCTGCAAACGACATTGAAGCGTGTTGTGTGCGGAGATGCCCCTGTTTCGGCGTTTTGGAAACAGGATGCTGTTGAACAGAATTCTCCGAAAACTTAACTTTTACGTTAAATGGGAAGCAGTGTCAATGCCCTTTCGGTTACCGGATTTTCCAGAGGGAAAAATACATGCGCGTCTCCTTCTTTACCCGGCCCTAACGTGCATGACAACCACAAATACTGGATTTCCCCCATTTGATCCGGCGCCGGATTCGGCCAATATTTAGTGAGGGGAGCGTTGCGGCATTGGAAGGTATGCCATATGCTAAACAGAGGACACGCTCTCACGACAAGCAAAAAGGAGGATTTTCTATGGAGTATACGACTTTGCCGGGAACGGATATGCGCGTTTCGCGCATCGCCCTGGGCACGTGGGCCATAGGCGGCTGGATGTGGGGCGGAACCGACGAAAAGACATCCGTTCAGACCATTCACGCCGCTCTCGAAGAGGGTATCAACCTGATCGACACCGCGCCGGTGTATGGGTTTGGACGGTCGGAAGAGATCGTGGGCAAGGCGCTCCATGAGTACAACAACCGTCGGAACATTTTCATCTCCACCAAGGCCTGCCTCGCGTGGGACGATCGCGGCGTGTTCCGCGATGCGACCCGCGGCCGAATCAAAAAAGACCTGGAGGATTCCCTCCGGCGCCTTCAGACCGATTACATCGACATCTATTTTGTTCACTGGCCCGATTCGCAGGTTCCGGCGGAAGAGACCGCCGAGGCGATGAAGGAGCTGTTTTACGAGGGAAAGATCAGGGCGGTCGGGGTGAGCAATTATTCATCCGACCAGATGGCCGAGTTCGAGAAATTTTCACCGCTTCATCTCTCCCAGTTGCCGTACAACCTTTTCGAACGCGGTATCGAGGCGGCTGAGACGGCGTACTGCAGGGACCGCAACATTGCACTGATGGCCTATGGCGTGCTCTGCCGGGGCCTCCTATCCGGGGTCATGCGTTCGGACAGGGTTTTTGCAGGCGATGATCTCAGGAATCATGACCCCAAGTTCCAGGGGGACCGTTTCCGGCAATATCTTGCGGCGGCGGAAAAACTGGCGGAACTCGCCCGGGACCGCTACAATCGGGGTCTGCTGCCGATGGCCGTCCGGTGGGTCCTGGACCAGGGGGCGGAGATCGCCGTATGGGGCGCCCGCCGTCCGGAACAGATCACGCCGGTCAGGGACGCCGTCGGATGGGTCATTGGTGATTACGGCAGGCGGCAGATCCGGAAGATCCTGAATCAGACCATCACGGATCCCGTCGGGCCGGAGTTCATGGCGCCGGCTGTCCGGGAAGCGTGAAATCTAGGAGAGCATCTCCAGCGACGCCTCGATAAACGCCGGGATGTCGCCGGGGAAGCGGCTGCTGACCAGGTTGCCGTCCACCACGACTGCCTGGTCCAGGAATTCGGCGCCGGCGTTCCGAATGTCCTGGGCGATGGATTTCCAGCCTGTCATCTTCCGGCCCTTCACCACGTCCGCCGTGATGAGGATCTGGGGGCCGTGGCAGATGGAGAATACGGGTTTCCCGCTGTTCACGAATTCCCTGACGAATTCCACCGGGGCCTCATGCGCCCTCAATTTGTCCGGCGAATAGCCGCCGGGGATGAGCAGTGCGTCAAAATCGTCCACGCGGGCCTTTCCGACGGCAAGATCGATAACGACCGGTGTGTTTTCCTTTTTTCCTCTTACCGTGTTGCCGGCTTCAAGGCCGACGACGGTGAGGCGATGACCTGCGGCCTTGAAGGCTTCGGCCGGTTCGGTGTATTCGGAATCCTCAAACCATTCATCCATAATGACAGCGATATGACTCATAACAAACCTCCCGGGTAATGGGGGCTCCGCCCCCGGTCCAAAGATTGGTTTTCTCCTGAAATATATATTATAGTCATTATATGCGGGAGGGGAATTAAAATCATGCCGTATTCCGCCGCTGAAGGCCAGGCCGGCCGAATCTGGTTGTCAATGTCAAAGAAAGGACTGTCGCCATGAATATCGAATCCCATGTCATACCGGTTGAGGGAAAGGCTGTTCACTTTCTGTCGGCGGGTGCGTCCGCCGATACCATTGTCCTGTTGCACGGCAAAAGCTTCAGCGCCGACACGTGGCGTAAAACCGGGACGATCACCGCTCTGGGCGAGGCTGGTTTTCGTGCGGTGGCCGTCGATCTGCCGGGATACGGACAGTCGGCGCCGAGCGAAAAACGGGAGGACCGGATCCTGGGTCCTATCCTGGATGCGCTGGAGATAAAGGCTGCAGTGATTGTTGCGGCCTCGTTCAGCGGATGGTACGCATTCCCACTTCTTCTGGAGCGTCCGGATCGGGTCAGGGGCTTCGTGTCCGCGGCCTCCCGGGGAATCCGCAAATACCAGGCGTATCTGCAGCGTCTGACCTTTCCGGTCCTTGCCCTGTGGGGTGAAAAGGACGATCTCGTTCCCATGGAGAACGCCGATCTTCTGACGGCCTCCGTGCCCAATGGGCGGAAGATCGTCATTCCCGGGGGCACCCATGCTTCGTACCTGAGCGATCCCGAAAGGTTCAATCAGGTGCTTCTGGAATTTGTCACGACCTGTTTCATCGGACCCGGCGGTGCCGGCACTCAGTCCTCCGGTAAGCCCAACGCCGATTTGTCCACTGAAACCAGGATGTCGTAGCGTTCCAGGTTGGTGCCCATGGCCTGGTGGAGCCGGGCCAACCCTTTCCGGTAGTCGGTGAGGGCCATGACGTGCCGGATCCGGGCCGACACCTGCTTTTCCTGGTAGTCGAGGACGCGGAAGGTGTCGGAGAGGCCGCTGTTGAGGCGGGTTGTCTCCTGGTCCAGGGTTTTTGCCGAAAGCCCCACAAAGCGCTCTCCTGCCTGAACCCGCTCCAGGCTCCGATCCACGATTACCAGGGCGTTTTGAATTTCGGTGTCGATCCGACGCTTCGTCCGATCGATCAACAGCTCGATTTTGCGCTGCTCGATGCGGTTTTTCCGGTACTGGGCCCTGGCGGCCCGGTTGCCGAGGGGATAGTGAAATCGGAGCTCCGCCGACAACTGGTAGCCGCCGTCCCGGAAGAGACTGGTGAAGGCGTCCCCGTAATCCCCGGTGAGGGAGGAGGTGTGCGGCCCGCCGAGGATCGCCACCGGGCGGTCGTGTCCTGACAGGCCGTTGGCCCCTGCCGAGGCCACCAGATCCACCTGGGGCTTTTTCTGATTCCGGTAGTAGTCGGTCAGAATCTCTGTGTTCTCTCGGGCGATGCGAATGCCTTTCAAGTCGGGGCGCTTGTTCAGAGCGGTTTCGAGGGCCGCATTTCTTTCGGGGCCGGGCAGAACTGTGGCGGGGATGGGCGGGGTCCGGATATCCGCGTCATAAAGCGGATCGGCAGGCGCGATCGCCAAAAGGTCCTTGAGTTGGTTCTCAAGCGTTTCCACTTGTTGACGGGCCCGGATCACGGCTTCGTCCCGATCGACGACGGCGGTACGGGCCTCGTCCACCTCGGTGACGGAGATCATGCCGCGGGCGAGCCGTCGCTGGTTGCCTGCCGCCAGTGTCTCCGCCAGTTCCCGGGACTGAATGCGGAATTCGAGAACGGCGAGGGCGCCGGCCAGGTCGAGGTAGATCCGTTCGATCTCTCCGGCAAGCATCTGGCTGCGGGCCATATAGTCCGCAACCGACAGTTCTACGCGATTTTTCGACACCTGAACCGCCGCCGTATTGACATCGGTGCCGAAATCCCGGAGGAGGGGCTGGGTCAGCTGGAGGACGATGAGGTTCCGGTATTTGGGGTCGAGGGCGTCGGCGAGAAAATTGTCCTCGACCCGAAGGGTTTCAAAGGCAAGGCGGGACTGGAGTCCGGTGGTAAACCGCTTCAGGATGCCTATGCCGGCGCTGATTTCGCGGGTGTGCTGAGTTTCGTCGCCGTAGAGGATGACGCCTGTCAGTAATTTTTGATCCGCAGCCGAGAGAGCGGCTTCGACGGCCGGATCGAAAACCGCTTCGTTCGAGATCACGTCCTGCCGCTTCAAGGGGATGTCGAGACGCTGGATTTCGAGGTCCAGATTCTGTCGAAGTCCTGTGGCGACGGCATCCCGAAGCCCGAGCAGCGCTTCCCGGCCCAGGGCCTTCCCGGTCGGGAGGAGGGCGATCAGAAGGACCAGCAGCACGGTGCTTGCGCGTACGCTGCCGGCAAGCCGGACAATCGATGTTTTCAGGGGGCTGCGGTGGCGGTCTCCTTGATGGGTTTCCAAATCGGGCCTTCCTTTCGGTCAGTCGATTCTGTGCCGGAAAAGCCATCCGGCGAGGCTCAGGGTTGCCAGGGCGATGAGGGCCATGGGCCAGAATTGGGCGAAAAAAACGGACGGCGGGGCGTCTTCCAGGAACACGCCCCGGAGCACCACCATGAAATACCGAACGGGATTGAGGCGGGTGAGGTGCTGAACCGGAACCGGCATGTTGCCGATGGGGGTGGTGAAACCCGATAGAATCACGGCCGGCACCATGAAGAGAAAAACGCCCAGAAGCCCCTGCTGCTGGGTGACCGACAGCGATGAAATCAGAAGTCCCACGCCCACTGCCGACAACAGAAAAAGGCCGAGTCCGCCGTAGAGCATGAGGAGGTTCCCCCGGAGAGGCACCTTGAACCAGAGGGCGGCCGCCAACAGGCAAACCGTTCCCTCCGCCAGCCCGATGACGCATCCGGGGATCGATTTCCCGATCAGGATCTCCACCGGCCGGAGCGGGGTCACCAGGAGCTGGTCAAAGGTGCCCTGCTCCCGCTCCCGCGCCACCGAAAGGGCTGTCGTGATCAGGGTTACGAGGAGGGTGATGATGCCGAGGATCCCGGGAACGATGAACCAGCGGCTCTCCAGGTTGGGGTTGTACCATGTCCGGGTCTCGAGAACGGCGGGGAATCCCCTGATGCCGGCGGTCCGGACGAGTTCGTCGCCGTAGGCCGTGACCACGGTTCGAATGTAGTTGAGGGCGATCATGGCCGTGTTGGAATTGCGGCCGTCGAGAATGACCTGGATCTTCCCCGACCGACCTTTCAGGATGTCCCGGCTGAAGCGGCGGTCCACGTGGATCACCAGAAGCGCCTGTCGGGCGTCCACCAGGGGTGCGATTTCGGCTTCCCGGGTGATCACCGCCACCTTTCTGAAATGGGGCGACCCCTCCAGTCGTGCCGTCAACGCGCGGGAGAAGGCGCCGGGGTCCTCATTGTAAACCGCGTAGGGCACTTTTTCGAGATCGTAGGTGGCCGCATAGCTGAACACGAAAAGCTGGATGATGGGAGGAACCACAACGGTGAGCCGACTCCGTTTGTCGCGGAAGAGGGCCAGAAACTCCTTGACGATCAGTGCGGCAATGCGGTGAATCATACCCTGACCTCTCTAATCCAATCGTTTCTTGGACTTGAGGCCGCACAGGGTCAGGAAGA
>NZ_JBFXGG010000099.1:0-10434 GCF_050178255.1 Desulfococcus sp.
GATCATCCTTTATCTGCCGCAACAGATGTTTCTGGGGTTTATATATCGTCATATGGTGCAATATAACTGATATCCGGACGTTTTTAATATGAATCAATATATCGTTAAATTTGAATTTAAATTTTTTAGGGGAGATGACAACCTCCCGGGACCATGGTCGGCAAATCGCGACCGCAGAAAAAAACTCAACCGAACAACGAGGAGAATCAGTCATGAGCAACGCTCAAACAGCTCATAAAGAATCGATGAGGGACGATATGTCAGAGGATGTGGAGGAAACGGCACCAAGCCGTATCGACTGGAGCACGATCTGGATACCGATGTCGTTGATTGTTGGGATGTTCCTGGTTGCCTTTTATCTTCCCATGGAAAGCGAGCGGTTCACCAATGCCATACTGGAATCCCTGTCTCTAGTCAAATGGTACGCCCAGGAGCATGTACTGCTTTGTCTGGTGCCGGCATTTTTCATTGCCGGGGCGATTTCCTGTTTTGTGTCTCAGGCCGCGGTGATGCGGTACCTGGGCCCTACGGCCAACAAGGTTCTGGCCTACGGCGTGGCTTCGGTTTCAGGCAGCATTCTGGCGGTCTGCTCCTGCACCGTGCTGCCCCTTTTTGCCGGTATCTGGAAGCGGGGGGCAGGTCTTGGACCGGCCCTAGCCTTTCTATACTCCGGCCCGGCCATCAACATTCTAGCCATCGTGCTGACCGCGAGGATCCTCGGATTGCCCTTGGGCATCGCACGTGCCGTTGGAGCGATTTTGTTCAGCATCGTCATCGGGTTGCTGATGCACTTTTTCTTCCTGAGAGAAGAAGAAGAAAAGGTGCAGGCGGCAATGCATTTGCCTTCTGTGGAGGTCGAGCGGCCTTTGTGGCAGAATGTGGTCTATTTTTCCACTATGATCGGATTGCTGATCTCCGCCACCTGGGGCAAGCCATCTGAACCTGTAGGCTTCTGGAACGCCGTTTTTCAGATCAAATGGTGGTTGACGGGGGCGTTTGCCGTGGGTCTGGGGATTGAGTTCATCGTCTGGTTTCGCGTAAAAGCGATCAAGGTGGTGTTTGCGGGAATCATTGTGGCGGCCCTGGCATTCCTCTTCCCCCACGAACCACTCATCTCCTTCAGTGCGGGAATCATAGCTCTCACTATTCTCATCACCACCACTCGTGGCGAAACCGAAGACTGGTTCATCGCCACCTGGGGTTTCACCAGGCAAATCACGCCGCTGCTTCTAGGCGGCGTCATGGTGGCCGGACTGCTGCTGGGACGACCGGGCAGCGAAGGGCTCATTCCTTCCCAATGGGTGAGTGGTCTGGTGGGGGGAAACTCCTTCGGGGCCAATTTCTTTTCTGCGATCGTGGGGGCGTTCATGTATTTCGCGACGCTCACGGAAGTTCCTATTCTGCAGGGGCTCATCGGCTCGGGAATGGGTCAGGGGCCGGCGCTGTCGCTGCTCCTGGCCGGTCCTGCTCTCTCGCTTCCCAACATGCTGGTTATCCGAAGCGTTATGGGCACCAGGAAAACTGCTGTTTTTGTGTGTCTGGTCGTCATTATGTCCACTCTGTGCGGAATGATTTTCGGGCATTATTTCGTATGATTGAGATTCCGGATCGTGACTCCGATCACCCTGTCGGATGGTTTTCATGCCACGGTTTCATCAGGTCTGAATTATAGTCAACATGCAACTCGTTGCGACGCCTCATGGCGTCGCAAGATCAACATTAAAGGAGAGGTACCATGGAAATCAAAGTGCTGGGGCCTGGATGCCCCAAATGTCAGCAGACGGAAAAAGCGGTCAAGGATGCTGTTGCGGAAACGGGTGTGGACGCTCAGGTGGAAAAAGTGACCGATATTCTGAAAATCGGGGAATACGGCGTGTTCGGCACGCCGGCGGTGGTCATCGATGGAGAGGTGAAATCGGTGGGCAAGATCCCCTCCAAGGAAGAGGTTAAGAAGTGGCTTAAAAAGTGAGTTATCCCTCGAAGGGGGAGCGTGCAGTGCTGTGGGGAAGCATTGTGAGTTCAAAGACAATTTGATGAATCGACCGAGAGGGAGAATGGGAAAAATGAATCAGAGACGCAAGCTGGTTTTGATGGTTTTCGTCTGTATTGGATCCGTCGCCATTGCCTTTGCTTCGCCGACATCCCCGGAAGTGCCCGTCAAGGGAATGGTCACCATGATCGACCTGGGTGCCAGCGAATGCATTCCCTGCAAGCTCATGGCCCCGATTCTCGACAAACTGAAGAAGACCTATGACGGTCGGGCCGCCATTGTGTTCATCGATGTGTGGGAAGACCAGAGCCAGGCGAAAAAATACGGTCTGAGAGCCATTCCGACCCAGATTTTTTTTGACGAGAGCGGCAAGGAGGTGTTCCGGAACATCGGGTTCATGAGCGAAGAGGCCATTGTCGCGCAACTGAAGAAAATGGGCGTCAACTGAGTCTCCAGGGAGGATGCACCGATGTTGGAAACCTTTTTTCTGACGGTCAATCAGTGGATGACCGGCGGCATCGCCGTTGCGGCCGCCGGCTGTTTTCTGTGGGGAATGATCAGCATCCTGCTTTCCCCCTGCCACTTGGCGTCCATCCCCCTTATCGTCAGCTATGTGGCAGGCCAGAATCAAACCCTCAGCCCCCGGCAGGGCGCCAAATACGCCGTAAGTTTCACCGCAGGCCTCTTCATCACCATCGCGATGGTAGGCATCGTCTGTTCCCTGCTGGGTCGGATGCTCGGCGAGATCGGGCCATACTGGACCATCCTGGTGGGCGGAATACTGATCTGGGTGGCGCTGGGCATGATGGGTGTTTCAGCCTGCTCCGTGTCCGGCGGTCTGATGGGGAAATTCAAGCTCAGGGGCATGTTCGGCGCATTTGTCCTGGGCCTGGCCTACGGCCTGCTCTCCGGATCCTGCACCTTCGGGTTTATCGCTCCGATCCTGGCCTTTATCACGATCCAGAAACAGATCGCCGTCGGGATTTTCTATATCGTGATTTTCGGGATCGGGCACTGCATTCCCATTGCGGTGGCCGGCAGTTCCACGGCTCTGGTGCAGCGGCTTCTGGAAAACAGCAATTTCCAGCAGGGGAGCCTGTGGTTCCGGAAGACGGCCGGCATCGCCATCGGACTGTTCGGAGTTTATTTCATTGTAAACCCGTTTCTGGGGACGTGACAGAGACGAAATTGCATCTTCCAAACCGGCCCAATATGGTTTAAGAATCGAAAGAACACGGATGATGGGATTCAGTTGATGTCGAGAGTGTGGATTGTCATATTGCTGTTGCTGGGTTCAAACCCGGGGCAGGGGTGTGCCGCGGCGGCGGTCGACGCCTGCTTTTCGGCGTGTCACGGCATCAGCACCGCGCATCGTGATGCAGGCCCGCACAATTCCGTACCCTGCAACATGGGATCCTGTCGGCCTCACGAGGACCGGCTGTTGACGCGGGCGAGCTCCTCCGATTTCCGGAATGAAAGAAGGCTTCTCGATAAACCCCGGGCATTCACTTCACATCCGATAACGACACCGACGGCAGCGTCGTTCGTTGCCATCAGAAAAGGCGTGCTGTTTTTTCCACACCCCTTTCCTGAGGCATCACCGCCGCCCTTCATGATCAAATGCGCTTTTTTGTGTTGAAGGCTCTCTTCACGACCCTACATTATCCATCAGGCATCCCCGATATTTACAGGATAGGGTTTTCTGCGGCCGTGTATGAAACCAGTGCCGCTTGAACCGTGGACAGCATCGGGCGTTTTGCGACAACCCCGGCCAGCCCGCGCTTGAGAGCCAAACCGCAAAAGGTTTGTATTGAGAGGCGCCTGTTTCGGCCGCTTCCCTTGTTCGGGAAGACCTGTTCAGTGAAGAAGGAGTTTTTTCGGATATGACAAAAAAATATCAAAAAAAGTCGGTGAAGGCTGTCGCCGACAAGTCTTCAACCGTCAGCCGCCAGACAGCGGTCGTGCTTTCATTGTCGGCCCTGCTGGTCGGTTTTATTGCAGGTACGATATTCGGTGTGATGAAGACAAGCCCACTGCCCGGCGGGTCTTCAACGGTTTCCCAGGCGGCTTCCGGTAAACAGCCGCCGGCTGAAATGTTTCAGGCCCTGGAGGCCGAGGCGGCGCGAAATCCGCAAAATGCCGATGTCTGGACACAACTCGGCAACGCCTATTTCGACGCCGATCAGTTTCAGAAAGCAATCGTTGCTTATGAGAAATCAATTGCTATCGAGCCGAACAATCCCAACGTATTGACCGATCTCGGAGTCATGTATCGCCGAAACCAGCAGCCCCGGAAAGCGGTGGCGGCGTTCAGCAAAGCCATGGCCGCGGATCCGAGGCATGAAGTTTCCCGAATGAACAAGGGTATTGTTCTGTTGTATGATCTTGGTGATGAGAAGGGTGCCGTTGAAGCGTGGGAGGCCTTGCTGGAAATCAACCCGCTGGCGACTTTTGCCGACGGACAGACAGTGGATGAGCGGGTCCGGCATTTCAGGGAAGGCCATGAAAAAGATCTGAATCGGCAAAAAGGAGGTGTTCATGAATAGTTCTCTCATACTTTCCATCACTACCTTTGTCTATGGTGCAGCCGCTTTTCTCTACATCGCGGCATGGGTGTTTCACAAAGACGCGTTGGGACGTATTGCATTCCGGACCGGCGTCGCCGGTGTGCTCGGCAATGTTGCGGGGTTCGGGTTGCGGTGGGCCGAGACCTACCAATTGGGCATCGGCCATGCGCCGCTGTCCAACCTGTATGAATCCCTGGTTTTCTTCGCCCTGGCCATTGCCGTTCTGTACCTGATCGTGGAAAAGAAATACGGTCATCCGACGATCGGGGCTGTTGCCATGCCGCTGGCGTTTCTGGCCATGGCCTATGCATCCCTGTCGCCCAATATCAGCGACCGAATCCAGCCGCTTTTGCCTGCGCTCAAAAGCAACTGGTTGATTGCCCACGTCATCACCTGTTTTATCGGATATGCGGCTTTTGCCGTTGCTTTTGGCCTCAGTTTGATGTTTCTTGCAAGGAGAGAACACGACTCACCCCAAGGTTCGGGCTGGAAAATGCCGTCTCCACGGGTTCTGGACGAACTGACCCACCAGATGGTGATGCTGGGGTTTCTTTTTTTGACCGCCGGGATCATCACCGGGGCGGTGTGGGCCAATTCAGCCTGGGGGCGTTACTGGGGATGGGATCCCAAGGAAACCTGGTCCCTCATCACCTGGTTCATTTACGCCACCCTGCTTCATGCCCGTCTGATGCGCGGATGGCAGGGCCGTCGGGCGGCGATGTTCTCCATTGCCGGGTTCGGGGCCGTGTTGTTCACCTATTTCGGCGTGAACCTGTTGCCCGGTCTGCACAGTTACGGGAGCATGTAGAACCGAAAGCGGGGGATGTAATGGCATTGAAAGGAATGGCGTCGTGATTCAAGACGGAAAAGTTCTCTTCAAACAGGCCCTCAGGCAAATATTCGCCCTCGTCGGGCTGGCGCTACTTCTGTCGGTCGGTGTCAATCTATGGCGATCTGACGGCATACCCCTGGTGGGGGACTGGTCGGCGGATGCCCGATTTTCCGATGATGCGGGAGAGAGCCTGGTCGTCTCCCTGGAAGAGGTCCGCGGGCTCTTCGAGCGGGGCGATGTCCTGTTCGTGGATGCGAGGCCCGAGAGCCAGTACGACGAAGGGCATATCCAGGGTGCATTGAACCTCCCGTTCCAGGAGGCGGACGGCTATTTCATGGATGCGGCGGACCGGCTCTCGGCCGCCGGGGCGATCGTGACCTATTGCGACGGTGAGACCTGCGACCTGAGCCATGATCTGGCCCTGTTCCTGAAAGACATGGGGATGGAAAACGTTCGCGTGCTGGTCAACGGCTGGACCGTCTGGCAGGAGGCCGGGCTGCCGACGGAGGGGGGAAACTGAGGCCGTGGCAGAAGAAAAAAGGAGACATGCTGTGATTTTCAGAGTGCTCCGTCTTTTTTTAGGGGCTGTTTTTCTCTATGCCAGTTACGACAAGGTCCTGAATCCCGAGGCTTTTGCCAAGGCCGTCTACAATTACCAGATTCTTCCGGACGTCGCCGTCAATCTGGCGGCCATTATGCTTCCCTGGCTGGAGCTGCTGCTGGGGGTGTGCCTCGTTGTCGGGGTATGGCTGCCGGGGGCGACGCTGATCAGCACCGGGCTGATGACCGTCTTCATCGGGGCCCTGGCATTCAACCTGATGCGGGGATTGGACATCCATTGCGGCTGCTTTTCCACCGAAGCCACCGAAGGGCCGGCCGATTTGTGGACGGTGCTTCGGGATGCGGGGTTTCTGGCGGTGTCGGTCTGGCTCACCCTGGAGGTCTTTTTCTTTCGGCGGAGGCCTTCGGACCGGAGCAAAGCAGGAACCGCCGCTGTACGCTGATCCAGATCCACATCATGTCCGATATCCAATCTACAAGGGAGGGAAACATGACCCTGAAACCGGTTCAACTGACGCTCTCCGTCGAGGATGTCACGGATATTCTTCACATCGCCGTGGATCAAGATCCGTTGCGGGCCCTGAATTTCGTCAAAACGGTCCTGGCCAAAAAGGTGGAAAAGGCGCTGCAACGCCACTGAATGCCGGTATTCGAAACCTGTTACGGCCCCGGCCGGTTTGAGTCCTTTCAGCGGTAGCGCGGTGGAAGCCCCGGGCTTTCGAAGGAAAGCCTGCGTCGTTGCAACGACCCGGGGGAGAGGCGTATTCCTCTGCTCCCGGGATCGGTCCCGAAAGAACGCGTCGGATACCCATTTGCCGACCAGGCACCATCACACAGAGGAAATTTCCCATGACGGAAGAGTGCGATTGCAAAAAGCGGAATATCATGATCCTGGCCTGTTCCGGGAATTGCAATGCCGGCCAGCTCGCCAACCGGGCGGCTGTCGAGTTGACGGAAGAAGGGTTCGGCGCCATGCTCTGCCTGGCCGGGATCGCAGCAGGATTAAGCGCATTTGTTCAATCGGCGACGGACGCGGATCTTCTGGTCGTGATCGACGGATGTGAATGCGCCTGCGGTCGGGCCATCCTGGAAAATGCAGGAATTCCATTGGAAAAACACGTGATCGTCACCCAACTGGGGATTTGCCGGAACAGCGCGTTGCTTCTGAAAACAGAAGATTTGGCCGTCGTCAAGGATGCAGTCAGGCTCGCCTTCAAATATCCGATCAAAGCGATCGCCATTTTTAAATCTCCCAAGACGTTGTCTCCTGCGGATCAGGCGCGTTCAAGGTCGCTAGGGGGTAGATGCTGCTGATCACTTGATGCCGTACGTGTTGCCGGCCGTTGGATATGATCAAAGGGAGATACACTCCGATAATGAGTCTCGGGTCGATCAAGAAAAAAGGGGTTGAAGTGGATAAAGATACCCAATTTAACGAAATTATAGCATAATTGACTGAAATATCAAATGAAATTAGTTAATTCAACGACATTGACGTCAAGGTGACTATCATGGACAAACCGTTAAGGATCCTGTTTTTGTGTACCGGCAACTCCTGCCGGAGCCAGATGGCCGAGGGGTGGGTAAAGCACCTGAAAAGCGGCGAGATCGAGGCCTTTTCGGCCGGCATCGAAAAGCACGGCCTCAATCCGCGGGCCGTAAACGTCATGGCCGAGGCGGGGGTGGACATCTCCGGCCAATTGTCTAAGACGGTGGAAGAACTGCCGCACCGGCGATTTGATGTTGTGATCACCCTGTGCGGGCACGCCAACGAGACATGCCCCTTTTTTCACGGCCCCACCAAACGGATCCACGCGGGGTTCGACGATCCTCCGGCCCTGGCCGAGAATGCCCCCACGGAAAAGGCCGCCCTCGCGCATTACCGCCGGGTGAGGGATGAAATCAGATTATTTGTGGAAGGATTGCCGGGCACTCTGAACCGGCCGTCCGGGGAGTAGAAACATGAGCACCGAAGCTGCTGCATCCAATGAACGCAAAATGACCAGCGTCTTTGAACGATACCTCACCGTTTGGGTGTTTTTCTGCATCATCGCCGGCATTCTGCTGGGAAAGGTCGCGCCGGGACTGGCCCGGTACCTGGACGGGCTCGCGATCTACGTGAAGGGTGCCCCGGTGGTTTCGATCCCCATCGCAATCTGCCTTTTCTTCATGATGTACCCGATCATGGTGAAAATCGATTTCGGTTCGGTCATCAAGGCCGGTAAAAGCGGCAAGCCGGTTTTTCTGACCCTGTTCGTCAACTGGTGCATCAAGCCCTTCACCATGTATGGCATTGCCTTGTTTTTCCTGGGGACGTTGTTTTATGGGTTCATCGGTCCGGAAACCGTGGACTATGTCAAGATGCCTTTTGGACTGGATCTGCCGGTGGGGGCGACCCACGGCGCCGGGACGGTCGTGCTGATGGACGGAATCAAAATGCTGGAAATTCCGCTATGGCGAAGCTACCTGGCCGGGTGTATCCTCCTGGGCATCG
Organism: Desulfococcus sp.; assembly: GCF_050178255.1. Classification (NCBI taxonomy): domain Bacteria; kingdom Pseudomonadati; phylum Thermodesulfobacteriota; class Desulfobacteria; order Desulfobacterales; family Desulfococcaceae; genus Desulfococcus; species Desulfococcus sp. Next base: position 8,445 of record NZ_JBFXGG010000099.1, read on the forward strand.
CCCCGTGTACGGCCATGGTGTTGGTCTGGGGATACCTGGCACGCGGCAACGACGGGTTGACGCTGGTGATGGTGGCCCTCAACTCCCTCACCATGCTGGTGCTCTACGGTGTTTTAGGCGGATTCCTGCTGGGTGTCGGTCGTCTGCCGGTGCCGTGGCAGGCCCTCCTGCTCTCGATCCTGATCTATGTGGCTTTGCCGCTTGTGGCCGGCTATCTCTCTCGCCGTTGGATCATTTTCGCCAAAGGGGAAACATGGTTCAAGGAGAAATTCCTCCATGTGCTCACACCGGTTACCATCGTCGCCCTGCTGATTACCCTGGTATTGCTGTTTTCTTTCAAAGGAGAGGTGATCATCGCCAATCCGCTGACCATCCTGTGGATCGCGATTCCGCTATTCATCCAGACCATGCTCATTTTCACCATCGGCTATTGGCTGGCCCGAAAGTTGAGGCTGTCCTATGAAGATGCAGCCCCAGCGGCCATGATCGGCGCGTCTAATCATTTCGAGGTGGCCATTGCCACGGCTACGATGCTTTTCGGGCTCTCTTCCGGGGCGGCTCTGGCCACAGTGGTGGGGGTACTTATCGAAGTGCCGGTGATGCTCATGCTGGTCAGGATCTGCACCCAAACCCGGCATTGGTTCACGGATTTCCTGAGCGGCATGACCGTCCCCGAAGCACTTGCGGATATCATGGCGCGTCTGAATTTGATGCAGAAACAATTGGATCGCCTGGACCGTCAAAGCGGGAAAAAAACAACGCCCGACGGCCCGGCATGAAACCGACACGGAACAAACCACGAGGTGTCCATGAAATTTCATCAACCCGATATCAAACGTATTCTTCTCGCCACCGATCTGTCCGAGAACGCCAACCGTGCCTTCGGGTATGCCGCCGCCATGGCGAATGCCCACGGCGCCGCCATCACCATCTTGCATGTGCTGGAAAAAATGCCCCCCAAGGCGGAACTGATGGTGATCCTCTACCAGGGCTATGAAAGCCGGAAAGATCTTGAGGAAAAAACCGAGGCGGAGGTTCTTGAACAGACGAAATCGTTCATTGAACACTACTGTGACACATTCAACGGTCGGTTTCCGGCCTGCCGCCTCATGGTCGACGCCGTGGTGGTGGAGAAAGGCGATCCGGTGAAGCGCATCCTGCACCACGCCCGCGACGGCGGATATGACGTGGTGGTGATGGGCAGCAGGGGATTCGGCCTGGTCCAGGGGCTCTGGATGGGCAGCACCTCCCAGGGCGTGCTCCGTCATTGCGACATTCCGGTGTTTATCGTGCCGCCGAAAATTGAGAATGCGGAGGCGGTCGACAGGCCCTGACCGGCGTCGGTGTGATCCTGTATTGGCCCCGCCATTGATAGATCGGAATGACAGGATAGAGGGTGACTGATGACCCGCCGTATTGCCGCACAATTCCTGACCCTTCTGGGCGTGATGCTGTTGACTCCGGGGGCTGTTCCTGCAAAACAGCCCGAGCCTGACTTGCCGGCCATGACCCTTGAGGCCTGCATCGAGACCGCCCTTGAAAATAACCCGGGCCTCACCGCTGCGCGAGAGGAGGAATCGGTTCAGAGCGAGGAAATCGTCCTGGCCAGATCGGCGTTTCTGCCCCAGGTGGACGCCTTGGCGGGTTATACGCGTTTCTCGGAGCCCATGCGGGTGATCCAGGCCCATGAAAACAACGAGCCGGGCGTGTTCGACCGGGACCTGCTGGAAGCCGGTCTGATACTTCAGCTGCCCCTGTATCAGGGCGGCCGGCGACGGGCGGATCTTGTCATCGCCGACCTGGGGCGCCGGCGCGCGATGGAAATATGGAAGCGCACCCGTCAGGACCTGATCCTCAACCTTCATGCGGTATTCTACAAAATTCTGCAGCTGGATGAAACCGAGCGTTCCGCCCGGGCCTCCATGGACGCTCTCGAGTCCCAGAAGGAGACCACTCAACTTCAACTGGATGTCGGCCGGGTCGCACCGGT
>NZ_JBFXGG010000100.1:0-10406 GCF_050178255.1 Desulfococcus sp.
AACGCGTCGACCGCCGCCGATGGCAACGGTTTCGGTGGATGGTCAAAACCCTTGCGGAACTGAACTACACCCTTCCTGAAACGCTCTTTTCAAAGGAAGACCGGCTGAAATTGTTGATGGACTACAAAGGCGTGAATCGACTTTCGCTCTGGAGCCGGTTTCAACTTTGCTGGATCATGAAAAAAATCGAGCGCATCCGTCGTCACACCCTAAAAAATCGGATCCGGCGCGAAAAGGCCGGTCATCAGGAGGGAAAGTCGGCCAAGGACGGCACGGCTCTATGATCGCCCCGGCAATCGGGATGTTGAATTTTTACAGAATTCAACTTTCGACTTTCATGATGTTGACCGGCACCGGCCTATGAAAGTCGAAAGTTGAGTACAGAATCTTCAATGCGGCAGCACTCGATGAAGGGCTTCTTGTTATCGCTCATACCGATGGCGGATATCTTGAAGATAGGCGGCCAGGTACCTTCTGCGGAACTTTTTCTTGTCCCGGATGTACCCCATCCTTGCCGCTTTTGTGTAAAAAGAGCGAAACGCTTTGTATTTATGAGATTTATAGAGCGCCCGAAGTGCTTCTTCTACATCGGAACAGATAAATGATCGTAAATCCGATGCGCTCAACTGCGTCATCAGAACTGGAGAATCGGCGATGATGCTCGAGAAGAGCATACCCTGATCGATGATTTGCCGGTAGTCGTTTCTCGCCCGCTTTTCGCCGCAAACATTGCGGACGGTTCCGATTTCCTCCCCGCAATACCTGAAGGGGTGTCGATGCAGAAGCCGTATCAGCAGTTCGATATCCTCCTTATTGCGCAGCCGTGGATTGTACATCCCCGTGTGTAAGAACACATCCCTGTCGATCAGGAATCCGTTATTGTGGCACCAACTCTTGTTCTCAAGGTATTGTGAAAGGCGTAATTCATCTCCCCGATTTTTTTCACGCAGCAGCGGATGATGCGTCGATCTCGCGGGTTTCAAAAGCCCAAAGGACGCCGTAATTTCCCCGGGTCTCTCGTTCAACAGGGACACTCTTGACGCAACGGCATTGGGTTCCAGCATATCATCGGAGTCGAGGAAACAGATGCAGTCGCTGCGGCTTGCTTCCACACCGATGTTTCTGCAGGCGGATGGTCCGCGATTGATCTTTTGAACAACGATCCGGATCCGTTGAGCATAGATCTCCCGAAGCCGTTCCGCCGTATTGTCGCTGGAGGCATCGTCAACAATGATACAATGCGTTCGGGTATACGTTTGCGCCAATACGGAGTCAACAGCCGAGCAGATAAACGGCCATCGGTTGAAGGTCGGGATGATTACCGTCACACTTTTCATTTACGACTCCTGCAGTTGTTCAATGATGCTTTTCACCGCGGCCCAGACACGGTCGACCGTTATCACGTTCATGCAGTAGTCGGAGCCGTGGGGGCAGTCTGGACGCGAGTGGCCGCAGGGTCGGCAAGGGAAGACCGCTGCAATGGCGATGTCATGGCGTCGTCTTGGGCGCCAGGCTTCCCATTGGGTGGGACCGAAAAGGGATACGCTGGGCGTGTTGACGGCAGTTGCGATGTGGATGGGAGAGGAATCGTTGCCGATAAGAATGCCGGCCTGTCGAATCAATGCCGGCAGATCCGCCAACGGAAGACGTCCTGCCGTGTTGACACACGGGGCGGTCATGAGATTTTCAATCCTGCGGCATGTTTTCGCATCTTTCGAACCTCCGGAAAGCACAACCTGAAGGTTCAGGCTTTGGAACAGACGATCCCCGATTTCGGCAAATCGTTCCTCCGGCCAACGCTTATACCAACGTCTGGCGCCAGGATGAATTACGGCGTAGGGCGCATCCAGCCGCATCCCGGCTTGCTTGAGCCGCTGCATGACAATGCCGATGCGATCTGCGGAGACCGGCAGTCTGGGGTGTGGGGATGCATGATGAAATCCCAGAAGTTCTCCCATAGACAGATGGTGATCGACGGTATGGACCTGTCCGAAATAGTACGGGACCGTGTGGGTATAGACCAGATTTTTCGGAAAAATCGCACCGTCATATCCCAGACGGTAACGGGCGCCGCTCAATATCGTGATAAGTGCCGAACGATCGTTTCGGGTCAGATCGATGACCAACTGAAACCGGTTTTGGATCAATCGCCGCAAAAAGCGAAAGAGATATCCAAGCGATCTGTTGGTCCGCCCATAATCGAAGACATGAACCTGATACAGGCTCGGATGATCCACAACGATATCTTCAACGCTTTTATTGACCAGCAAATGAATTCTGGCGTGGGGAATGTGAGCTTTTATGGCGTCGATGAGGGGCGTGACGAGAACGGTATCACCGATATACCGCATCTTGATGAGGAGGATATCCCGTATCTTTCGTTTTTGGCGAGGCGATATCGGATCCGTTTTTTGAAAAAGATGGGCCATATATTAGCAATATATACCACACGATTCGTCATCAGGATGCAACAAACGAAAAAAAGATTCCCGGTTTCCGAATTCTTTTTTGAGCCGCCTTTCCGGTTTTCGTCTGTTGAGGTATTGCATGCCCTGATTTGAAAAGCTCACTGTTTTGGTGGGGTTTGTTAACCGGCTTGCGGGCAATCGTCAAGGAAAATATCGAACTGCTCTGCAAAACCGGTCCGCAAAAGATTGATTAATCGAGTGAATGGGTTATAATAATTTGTTTGGTAAGGTTTGGTTTTGGTCTCTCGTTCAGTTTTCGAAAAGGACATCCATGCGTTTTCTCCTATACAACATCGCTTACGGCACAGGCGTTGGGACGCGACTTCATTTTCCGTTTCCATTCGCCGGACACCTCAAGAACACCGGAAAAAACCTCGAGCAGATTTCAGATTTCATCCGGTCGGTCGATCCGGATATCGTCGGTTTGGTCGAGGTGGACAGCGGTTCGTTTCGGTCGGGCAACGGCAATCAGGCCGAAAGGCTTGCTTACGGACTCAACTATCATCATGTCTTCGAATCCAAGTATTTTGAACAATCAATGGCACAGAAGGTGCCGGTCCTCAACAAGCAGGGCAACGCCGTCCTTTTGAATCAGGCCTTTCGCTACCGCCGATGTCATTACTTCAGCGTCGGCGTCAAGCGCCTGGTGATCGAGGTGGGGCTTGAGGATGTCGTGGTTTTCCTGGTGCACCTCTCTTTGAAATTCCGTCACCGGCAGTATCAGCTGGCGGAGCTGTATGCCATGGTGCGGGCCGTGGACCAGCCGGTGATCGTGGCGGGCGATTTCAATGCCTTCTGGGGTGATAGGGAACTTCAGCTTTTCCTGGCTGCAACGAACCTGAAGACCGCCAACGGTCTGGCGGAACCGTCCTATCCCAGCCGCGCTCCCCGAAAGCAATTGGATTTCATTTTCCACAGCCCTGAAATTCATACCACGGGATTCGAGATTCCCGCAGTACGTCTTTCCGATCATGCGCCCCTTATCTGGGATTTCGAAGTGGCGGGCATCGACAGCTGCCGTCCCGCGGCGCTACAAGCCGTGGGAGGGATCCGATGAAAGAGAACGTGTTCAACCGTAACCTCCTCAAATTCATTAAACATTCACCGACTCCTTTTCATGCCGTGGCCCAAATGGTCGAAATGCTGGATGGATATGGATATGTCCGTCTGCGGGAAGGAGACGCTTGGAAGCTCGAGAAGATGGGGCGTTACTACGTTACACGCAATGATTCGGCGCTGATTGCCTTTACGGCGGGGGGTCTGGACTGGCCCCGGAGCGGGATTCGCATGGTCGGCGCCCACACCGACAGTCCCTGCCTCAAGGTCAAACCCCGACCCGAGATGCTCCGGCATTCTTTTCTGCAACTGGGGGTTGAGGTTTATGGCGGGGCCCTGCTCAATCCCTGGTTCGATCGGGATCTCTCCCTGGCAGGTCGGGTAACGGTTCTCACCGCCGCCGGAACCATCAAAAACGTCTTGTGCGATTTTGGAGATCCGGTGGCTGTCATCCCCAGTCTGGCCATCCACTTGGATCGGGAAGCGAACAAGGACAAGAGTGTCAATCCCCAGGAGGAACTGCCGCCGCTCCTGTTGCAGATGGACGAGGACGCCCGGAGCGATCTCTTCTTCCGGGACATTCTGCTTGACCGCCTCAAGAGAGCCGATCCGACCCTCGATGCCGTCGAGGTTCTTGATTTCGAGATCAGTCTTTATGATACGCACCCCCCGGCTTTGGCAGGTTTAAACCGCGATTTTATCGTCGGCGCACGGTTGGACAACCTCCTCAGCTGTTACACCGGCCTCGCGGCACTTCTGGCGTCTTCCGGGAAGCAGCCGGCTCTTCTGGTGTGCAACGACCATGAAGAGGTGGGGAGCGCATCGACGACGGGGGCGCAGGGAACCTTCCTGGAGGCGTTGCTGACACGAATTCTGCCCGCACCGGAAGACCGCCTTCGGGCGCTGGACCGTTCCATGATGGTTTCGGCAGACGCTGCCCACGGCATTCATCCCAATTATACCGGAAAATACGACGGCAACCACGGCCCATTGCTTAACCGCGGGCCTGTCGTCAAGATCAACGCCGGAAAGCGATATGCCACCGACAGTGAAACAGCGGCGGTGTTCCGCTGCGTAGCACATCGTTTGGAGATCCCGGTCCAGGATTTTGTGATGCGCAGCGACCTGGCCTGCGGCAGTACGATCGGGCCGCTTACGGCTACCCGGATCGGTGTGAGAACCGTGGATGCAGGCGTCCCGATTTTTGCCATGCACTCCATTCGGGAGACCGCCGGAGCCCATGACGGCTACCACCTTTTCCGTGTGATTCATGCATTTTTTCAGACGGAGGATCTCTCGGCTCCGGCATAGACCGCCGGGTTTCATGCCCTCGCGATCCAAAGGTCGAAACGGACCGCCGTTGCGCCGTCGCCATGACGTCCCTATATTTTTTCGAGAGACACCGATTGGTTATCGGAATGCGGCTGATGGAACCGAGGAGGAGCCATGTCTGTCAATCAACTTATTCATGAGAAAAGCCCTTATTTGCTTCAGCACGCCCATAATCCGGTGGACTGGTATCCCTGGTCCGAGGCGGCGTTCCAAAAAGCCCGGGATGAGGACAAACCGATTTTTCTCTCCATCGGATACGCTACATGTCACTGGTGCCATGTCATGGAAAGGGAATCGTTCGAGGACGAAGCGGCAGCCGCGCTGCTGAACGAGACCTTTGTCTGCATCAAGGTGGACCGGGAGGAGCGACCGGATATTGACGCCGTGTACATGGCCGCCTGTCAGATGCTGTCGGGAAAGGGCGGGTGGCCCCTGACCATTCTGATGACTTCGGAAAAACGGCCGTTTTTCGCGGGCACTTATATTCCCAGGGAATCCCGCCTTGGACATGCGGGGCTGACGGCACTCTGCCGGCATGTCCGGAAGATGTGGCTTTCGGATCGGAGCCGGATTCTGGATTCGGCCGGCATGGTGACCGGCCGCCTGGGACAGGCCTTCGTTTTTACGGCCGATGAGCCTGTAGCCCTGCCGGCATTGAACCACGCCGCCCTTCAGATGGAAAAAAGCTTTGACGAGCAAAACGGCGGGTTCAACCCGCCCCCGAAATTTCCCACGCCCCATCGGCTCCTTTTCCTGATGCGCCACCACTACCTGACGGGAAACCGGAAATCCCTCGATATGGTCGCAAAAACCCTTGCGGCCATGCGTCGGGGCGGGGTGTGGGATCACGTGGGGTTCGGATTCCACCGGTATTCCACCGATGCCCGATGGATTGTCCCTCATTTCGAAAAAATGCTTTATGATCAGGCGTTTCTGGCCATAGCCTACCTCGAGGCCGCTCAACTGACCGGTGATGCCGCGTTCTCTCGAACGGCGGAGGAGGTTTTTACCTACGTGCTGCGGGATATGACGGCAGACGGTGGCGGATTTTATGCTGCGGAAGACGCTGACAGCGAAGGCGAGGAGGGACGTTTCTATGTCTGGACGACGGCCGAACTCGCGTCGATCCTGGGACCGGATGCGGCCGATATTTGGGGGAAGGTTCTGTCGTTTTCGGCGGACGGCAATTTTGCGGAGGAAGCCACCGGCCGTCGTTCCGGTGCCAACATCCCTCACCTGACCCGATCCATGGCATCCTGGGCGGAGATTCTCGAGGTGGACGAAGCTGCGATGACCGCAAGGTGGGAGGACATCCGGCTCAAAATGTTCGCCCATCGGGAGAAGCGAATCCATCCCCTGAAAGATGACAAGATTCTGGCTGACTGGAACGGGCTCATGATCGCCGCCCTGGCCACAGGGGCCAGGATTTTGGGAAAGCCTGAATATGCAAAGGCCGCAGAAAAGGCCGTTCGGTTCATCGAGGCGTACATGACGACCCCGGAAGGGCGGCTTCTGCATCGCTATCGTAACGGAGAGGCGGGCATCGCCGCCCAGGCCGACGATTACGCCTTTTTAATCTGGGGTCTTCTGGCGCTGTATCGCACCACCTTTGATCCCGGCCACCTGGAGTGGGGCCTCCGACTTCAGAAGCAGATGCTCGACGATTTCTGGGATGCCCACAACGGGGGCTTTTTCCTGACCGCCGAGACCGAAAAGGATCTCCCTGTTCGCCCCAGGGAACTCTATGACGGGGCAGTGCCGTCGGCCAATTCCGTGTCGCTGACAAACCTGACGCTCCTGTTCAGGCTTACCGGAAACGTGCGTTGGGCGGAATGTGCGGATCTGCTGTCCCGAGCCTTCGCGGGCTCCGTCAAGGCCAATCCGTCCGCCTTTACCCATTATCTTCTGGGTATGGCCATGCTCATCCGACCCGGCCGCGACGTCGTGGTGGTGGGAGGCGATGATGCAAGCACCAGGGAAATGTTGGCGGTGTTGGACGATGCTTATTCCCCCCACGAGACGGTGCTTTACAAGAGTCGGGAAAATGCCGTTCGTTTGAAGGGGGTGGCCGAATTTACCAAACCGCTCGATATGGTGGACGGTCGGGCGACGGCGTATGTCTGCAGCGATGGCGCCTGCAATTGGCCGATAACGGATCCCCGTCTTCTCAAAAAGGGAGCGCGGCGGGGTGCGTCTGATGTATAGGAGGCGGCCGGCCGCCTGGGATATGTCGATGAGCGCGGATAACATTGCATCCGGCGATGGTCAGTTACAACTTCAACTTTCGACTTTCATGCTGGTGACCGGAAAGAGGTGCCGGGCCGTATCCTCCCGGCACCGGCCTGTATGAAAGTCGAAAGTTGAGTTACAACAGGGGAGGAGAGGAGAAAGGTAGATGGATGAACCCGAGGTCAAGGCCCTGACCCCCGATCAGCTGAAGGACTTGATGGCCAAATGGGATGAAGAGAATTATCTGTTGGTTGATGTGCGGCAGCCCTTTGAATATGCCGAGGGGCATATTCCCGGCGCGAGCCTTTTCCCCCTCATGGATCTGCATGCTCGCGTGTTCGACCTGCCGAACGATCGGGAATTGGTGTTCTATTGTCACAGCGGAGGTCGATCGGCCTTTGCCGCCGACCTCGCGGCCGAAGCGGAGGTGACGAGGGGGGGCGTCTACCATCTCGATGGCGGCCTCATGGCATGGGACGGTCGAATGCTTCCGGATTACCCCCGGGTACAGGTCTTCGACAGGGAGAGAAGCTCCGCGGAACTTCTGATGATCGCCATGAACCTCGAGAAGGGTGCTTTTCGATTCTACGCCTATGCTGTGGAAAAATTCGGGGATGCGCCTTTTATCGACACCATGAAAGACCTGTCAGCGGCGGAAAAGGGACATGCCCGAACGATCTATCGCTTCTGGGAGCGTGTCGCCGCGTCCAAATCGTCCTTTGAGGCGCTTTTCGAGAGCCTCGGGGGCGAAATTCTGGAAGGCGGCAGAGACTTGAAAACCGCGATTGATCAAGTGGACAGACTGGAACATGGACGTCGCGATTCTTGTATGGCCTTGATGGAGTTCGCTATGACCATCGAGTATTCGGCCTATGACCTCTACCGGACCATGGCCCTGAAAAGCGAGGATTCAGCGGCCCGGGATGCCTTCTGGCGAATTGCCCAGGCGGAAAAGGGGCATATGCGCATGCTCGGCGAGGCCGTCTCCCTTTGCGCCGAAACCTGATGGCCTCGGGGCGTCTTGATGGTGAGGCCGCGGATGCCTTCAGCCATCAATTCCGCCGGGCTTCTGAAACCGGGTCCATTTCCCGACGTTCTCTGGAGAAGCCGGCACGCTGGGCTTCATAGAGGGAGGGGATGGCGATTCCCGGGCGGTTGAGGCCCTCCACGCTGAGCCACTCGTTTTTGCGATCCAGGATGCTTCCGCCGATGGTGATCGGATTGCCGCCCGACCTTCGGATGCCGATAAAGAAGGCTTGAGGGAGATGTTCGTGCATGGTTCGGGGCGTACCCGACGAGGTGCCTTGATAGGCGTAGGTGCAGACGAATTCGCCGTCGGTGTTTTGCCCATAACAGCGCATTTGTCGGGGGGCCTCGATGTTCCAGAAAACGTTCCGGACTCCTGCATGCGGCAGAACGCTCATATCCCCGCCCGGGCAGACATAAAACCCTCGCAGGCAATCGAACAGGTTCTCGAAGGGAAATATGCCGTGGAAATCGATGACGGCATCCGTGGCCGTTTCGTCGTCCCGACCGTCGTAATGGATTTCGCAGTCGGTTACGACATTGCCCGAGGCCATCATGGTAAGGGTTACCGGGTGGACCATCCGGGCGAAGAAATCCGCACCGGAGACCAGGACGTCGTTGCTTCGACCGATGGTGATACCCGCGTGGGCGTCGAGCCCATCGAAGCGAACGTCCTGGACGCTCAGGTTCGTCGAATGGCTGATGATAATACCCTGGGTCAGGTCCTTGAAGGTGACGTTTCGAACCCATCCGTCCAGAGCGTAGCTCATCCAGAGGCCGTTCCAGAGATAGTCCTGCTCCCGTGCCGTGCGGATGACGGCGCCGTCCGTTCCCACATGGGGTTTGTGGTGTCGATAGTTCCCCGGCCACCGGCTTTCGATCCTGAGATTTTCGATGCCGACGCCTGAAACGCCCCTGAAAGCGTATATCCGAGGCTGGTAGCGCAGCCACTGATCGAATCGGGCCGGGTTGGTCAGGCGGACGGTGTGTGCGTCCACGATCTGTGCAATCCGGACAATCCAGGTGAGACGGCGGGCGGTTTTGCCGAAGGTGTCGGTCTGATCGGCGGTGAGGCGGAAAGGGTGGGTCAGCTGGACGGGAAGGTCCGCTTTTTTCGGATGGGGGTTCCGGGTGTCGATAAGGGGATCCTCGAATTCGACGACGACGCTCTGACCCACCGAGAGGCGACTCGTATCCGAAACAGCCACCTGGCGCTCACCCCGCCGCAGATCGCTGATGTAGCGGGCGAGAAATTCCCGGTTTTCAGGTCCGATTACCGCCACGGCCGCTCCGCTGCGCGGCTCTTTAAGCGCGGGAACGCTTCCCAGGCGGCGGACCGTTCCAGCAGGGCCGGGCGAGCCGAGAAACAGGACGGTTCCGTCAGTTCCGTCGCCCTGACCGCGGAGGACCACCTGGTCGCGGGTGATGCGGAGGTAAGGGGCGTTTCCGGTTTGGCGAATGTCGAATCGCCCTCGAGGCAGAAAAACAACCCCGCCGCCGGCCGCGCCGGCCGTATCGATGGCGGCCTGAATCGCCGCCGTATCGTCCCGATCGTCTCCGGGAACGGCGCCGAAGCGTTGTTCGGTTACGTCAAACACGGGTCCCGAAACATGTGGAATAGGCCGGTCACCCATGGCATATCCGGCGCGGGAAAAATCGGGCAGACCGGATCCGGACGCGCCGATGCGCTGATAGGCCGTCCAGTCGGCGGGTATCCAGGCGTGACCCGCGGCCTTGTCCATGACCGGTTTGCCGGAAGTCGAATCTTCCGGAGCGGGATCCGACCCTGAAAGGGATCCGGCCATGACAACGATCAGAAAGACGATGATTGCACAGGGCTTTTGAACGGTGAGGCGGGGCGATGTCATATCTTTTGCTCCGAATTTTCGAAAGACGAGCGGTTGTTTTCCGGTACTTGAGTTTAAAAAGAGCATATTCAGGACCTGCTGTCAACTTCGGAGCACACCGCCGTCGATGCGCGCGTCATTTTGTCGGTAGTGATAAAAAAATCCGGATTTTCGGCAATTTTCCGTTTGACGCGTGCACGGCAACCTTTTATAGTCCCCTGACCAATGGATCCGTGCTCCGCAGATCGGACGATTCGTCAGGAACAATGTGGGGAAGGCCCGGTTAATCGATAACCCTCTCAAACGGCCATGCTATTCAATTCTCTTCAGTTTGCCGTCTTCTTTATCGTCGTTGTCGGCCTCTATTTCGCGATCCCCCATCGCTTCCGCTGGATGATGCTGTTGGCGGCGAGTTACTATTTTTATATGTGCTGGAAGGTCGAATACG
>NZ_JBFXGG010000101.1:0-10253 GCF_050178255.1 Desulfococcus sp.
AAGATCAGCCCGATAAAAAAACACCCCACGAGGTTGACCGTCATGGTGCCCCAGGGGAAATGGATGCCCCAGAGTTTTACCGACAGCAAGCCGATGCCATAGCGGCTTGCCGCGCCCAGGCCGCCACCGCACATGACCAATGCCAATTTTTTCAGCGCCGGCTGCCATGTCCGGACGCCCTCGGTCAATATGCGCAGGACCTCCGAAAATAGTTGCGAAGCCTCCGAAAGAGCTGTTTTTACCTGAATCCATGCCTGAACCCAATCTCCCATTTTTATCGAATCTTTCTCTTTGAAGAAAACCATCGCGGCGGCGACCCTGATCCTGAACATTTGCGGGAAACAAAAAACCGCCTGCGGGCCCTGTTTGACAAAACCCGCCGGACACTACTGTCGGCAGGAGTCATCAGCCCGGCCCGGGCGGTTATCAGGAGGGACTCCATCCCCTATTGTTTTGTTGAACCGATACCTGTTTGCTCAAGAAAAAGCAAGTTCAAAGTGACATTCGATGTTGTCCCGATCACCGACGTTCGTGGAATTCCGAGAGGGAGCCCCCACTCCTCAGCTGCTTCCGCATCCTGGGGCAAGTGTTTCACATCGGTGCGTTCAAATTCGCTCTAAGATTTTCGAAAACCGCTCCACAGATCCTTTCAACGGGTGTGGAAAGATTTACCCTACCACCCGAAAAAGGCGGCGACGTACTTCAGGGCGGTAACGACGATGACGCCGGCCAGCATCCATTTGATCCATCGGGCGGGAATCAATTTTTGGCAGCGGGCACCGAGGTACATCCCCGCCATTCCTCCCAGCCCGAACAAGAGGCCCAACAGCCAGTCGGGTGCAACGGCCATATTGGGATATAGCGGAGCAATGGCCTGGTAGAAGGCGACCCCGGCCACCGACGTTACAAAGGTCCCCATCAGGGCCGCCCCGGCCACGGTATAGACCGGCAGCCCGAAAAAGGTCACGAAAAACGGGGCGATAATGGCCCCGCCGCCAATGCCGTAGATCCCGCCGACAATTCCGACGATGAAACTGAGGGATGCTATGCCCCAGAACGAAACATCAAAAGATTCATCATAGAAGGTATAGCCGAGGCGCTTCAGATTGAAGTGGGTCACTCTGACGGCGGGAAGGGGTGTGTCGATGGTATTCTTTTCATCTTCGGCTTTTGAGCGGTGACGGCGCACCATTTCCTGAAAGCGCCGTTCGCTGCCGGCTTTCCCGCTGTTGCCCGATTCCTTCTTCAGCAGATCCCGGCCCATCTTGAGCCCGATATAGAGCAGCACGCCTGCGGCAAAGAGCTTGAAGTTCTTCGGATCGGGGAGATAGGCCACGCGAACCACGGCGCCGATAAACACCCCGGGCAGGGTGCCGGCGATGACGATCCAGGTGAGGGGCCACACCATCCTCCCTTCCCGCCAGTAGCGATAGACGCCGCTGGGAATGGCAACGATGTTGAAAAGCTGATTGGTGGCGCTGACCGAAGGATTCGTGTACCCCAGAAAAGACATCTGAAAGGGCAGCAGCAGAAAAGCACCGGAAACGCCCCCCATGGAGGTGAAAAACGAAATGATGAAAGCCACCAGGGGGGGAATCCACGGCGCGACTTCGATACCGGCGGTATGAAAGAACATATCGGCCTCCTGTAGCGCACCCTGTCGGGTCGCCGTGATAATCAACACGAAAATTAAAATTTACGTGATTGTGTATCAGAGGCCTGTTTTGATGTCAAGACCGGCGCAGGGTCCATGGGCGATGTATTTCCGAAAATGCAAGGCGAATCCCTTCTCGATAACGGGAGAGGCCTTTCAGGCGTCATTTCCGGAGATGGGAATGCCTCCCGGCCGGCAACACTGCGGCGGATCCTGGGGAGGTTATTGTTGGGGAGGCTGAATCCGGACCCTCGGCAGGGCGGCAATCTCTTCGATGATAAAGGTCCTTGCCGCCGAAGCGAGCCGGCGATAGAAGTCCGTCCGGGCGTGCGCGATCACCTTGTCGGCAAAGACCGGGAGCCAGGCGCCGATGTGTCCCGTCAGAAATTTTCGCAGGTGCTGCACGGCCTCCAACAGCATGGCGTCGTCTCCGGTCTCGACGGCATGGATGCCGTTCCGGATCAGGACGTACATGAATTCCAATTCGGCGCAGACGTGATCCGGCGCATCCTTGAACGCAGGCGACACGTCCACCCCAACGCTCCGGTAATGACGCTGGACGTCCTGAGTAGAGGGACCCATCAGGACACGTTTTTTCTCCAGATATATAGACCCGTATGGCGGGGCGGCCGCGAGAAAAGGCCCCGCGAAAAGACGGGTATATTCCACCTGGAGCGCCTGGATATCCTTTGTCGCTCGATAGGTTTCGAAGAGCGCCTCGGCGTCATGCCGTGCGGTGGAACCGAGGGATGACAACGCCGAGGCGAGTTGGCGAAGAATTGTCGAGAGGCCTTTTTCCGGCAGCTGAAACGCGTCGGCAAGTCTACGATATATCATGGCTTTTGCCCTTTCCCGGGCGATCAACTCTTCTTTCAGATCCATTTCTCGATGTTCTCCACGTTTCAGGATGACGGCGTGTTCGGCGACGGCTCAGGTATCTCCATTCCCAGGACTTGGGGCGATATGGTGCCGCCGCCTCAAGGCTCCGCGGTCTTTTCCAGCTTCAGATAGCGTTCCCCGAGGGTGTAAAGCATCAAGGCTACCGCGATGGAGAACAGCATCACCAGCCATTCATACCCGCTGGGGGCATAATGGACGACCTCGGGAAACTGCTCGGCCTTGGGTCCGATGGGACGGCTCTGCCCGGCAATCAAGATTTCCATGTGCATGGCCATGGTCCCCAGCAGCACGAGGGCGGCGGCGATGAGCCGAACGCCGTTGCGCGTTTGAACGGACGGCACGGCCATCAGCAGAAAGGGCAGAAAAAGGCCCAGCAGCACTTCGGTGTTGAGCTTGCCGATGCCGCCGAAGATCTGGGCATACCGGCGATAGTTGAGGAAGTCCGGAATGACGGTGGCCGATTCGATGGCCACTTTGACAAGGGTAAAGACGATCACCGTCCCTAATGTGTAGGTGAAGATGCGTGTGACGTCGTCACAAACGGCCGCATGGGCGTCAGGCATTTTATCGCCGCTGACCTTCGACAGGGTCAGGTTGTAAAAAAGGCACAGGGCCGTGCCGCTCAGGACGGCCATCAGCAGACAGTAAATGGACATCACCGGTCCGAAGTAGCTTACCCGGGATTCGGTAAGGCCGAAAACGGACCCGATCATCAGCGGTGCAACCAGCGCCGCCGCAAAGGAGATGTGGCCCATGGCTTTGCTCAGGGCGCTGTTTCGGTCACCCACATGCAGTCGCTGGAATTTGACGATCAGGACCACCAGTTCTACACTGTAGATGAATCCCATCCACCAGATGGGGGAGCTGAGGTTGGGGGAAATCATGATGTAAGCCATGTGAAAGATATCGCCGAGCTCCAGTCCGATGGCGACAAAGCCGCCTACCAAGGTTGCGATGGCCAGGAATACCGTTCGTTTGGCGATGGGCTCGAATTTTTCGACCCCGAAAACCATGGGGAGCGACGCCAGCAGGGTCAGCCCCGAACTGGTCAGGGCCAGATAGATATAGACACCCAAGGGCAGCGACCACATGAGCACGTCGTTGGCGTTGAACAGGTAATGGCCTTCCGTCAGGAGGCGAAACGCGGCATAGAGTCCGGCTGCGATGGCCGTTCCGATCAGTCCGAGCCAAATCACGTATGCACCTTTTGACGCGGTCATCAGACACCTCCTTTCGTCGGCTGGTAATGTGCCGGATTGAAATCGCGAATATAAAAGACGTGAGGTTCCGTGCCAAGCTGCTCCCGAAGGCGGAACGGACGGAATTTGCCCAGCAGCCGGCTCACTTCGCTTTCGGGATCGGAAATGTCGCCGAATATTCGAGCGTCCGCCGGGCAGGCCTCCACGCATCGGGGCAATAGGTTCCGACGGAGACGATGGTCACAGAAGGTGCACTTTTCCACCACGCCCTTGGGGCGAATGCCTGGGAGCGTGTCTTCGCGCTCGGGGTTGTAATAGGGGATGACGTTGCCGCCGGCCTTCCGGTTTTCTTCCGCGGGCGAAAAGGTTCCGCCCGCCATCAGCGGCGTTTCGTCCCGCCAGAAGGGATGTGGCTTCCGCCAGTTGAAGTAGATGACCCCATAGGGGCAGTTGAATTCACAATACTTGCAGCCGATGCACTTGTCGGGGTCGTGCATGGTGATGCCGTTATCCAGCTTGTGCATGGCCTGCGTGGGGCAACCCCGAACGCAGGGTGCGTTTTCGCAATGGTTGCAAAGTGTCGGGATATAGTGGTAGCGGACGTTGGGAAAGATTCCGGAGGTTTCGGTGATCTTGTTCGACCAGTAGATCCCGTCCGGGACATTGTTTTCGCTGCGGCAGGCGATGCTGCAGGCCCCGCAGCCGACGCAGCGTTGCAGATCGATGACCATGGCATATCTGGGCATGGGATGACCTCCTAAATCTTTTCGATTTTGACTCGGGTACCGGCATGGCGGACGGTGCTGCCGCTCAACCGTTCATAGACGGCGGGAATGAGATCGTTGTTGTTGCCGCCCCGAGGAACCTTTCCGAACACCTTGGACGCCAGTCGTCCGTAGGCCCAGTGGCCCTGGCCGTAACATTTGGCCACCGTGCCGGGGCGAACACCCTCCCACAGCTTTGCCGTGCACTCGATGCTGCCGGTGGAGGATGTCAGGCGAATGCGGTCTCCGGTGGCGATCCCTGCTTTTTTGCCGTCCACCGGATTGATTTTGGCCACGTCGTCCCAGATCTCATCGCCGGGGTCGAGATCCTTGAATTCGTAGTACCATGAACAGTTGGCGGATCGTCCCTCCCGGTTCAGGCGGGATTTGTGATCGACGAAAAGCAGTGGATAGTCCTCCGGATCACCGCTCGTGACAGGTGGTTCATAATGCGGCACAAACGCCAGCTCTCCCCGGGCCTCATAGTCACACGTTTCCATGACCTTATCGACGTCCACGCCGTGTTTTTCGGCATGTTTTGTCAGGGCCTCCTTCAGGGTTTCACTGTAGAATTCGAACATCCCGGTCCGGGTTTTCATTTTGCCCCATCGTTTGCGGAACGGATAGGGATCGGAATTGGAGACCCCGATCCTGACAAACTCTTCCCAACCGTCGAACTTGTCGCCGCCCTCGTGAAGAGCGGGATTCCATACCTTGTGGGTGGCATACTTGAGGGCATAGAGGGCAAATTCCTCGGCAGTGGTCGGCGCCTCTCCGGTTTCCGGGTCCCTGTATTGCTTGTAATGGCGAAGCAGGTTGTCGAAACCCCG
The DNA here is from genome assembly GCF_050178255.1 of Desulfococcus sp. Lineage (NCBI taxonomy): Bacteria > Pseudomonadati > Thermodesulfobacteriota > Desulfobacteria > Desulfobacterales > Desulfococcaceae > Desulfococcus > Desulfococcus sp. Next base: position 5,348 of record NZ_JBFXGG010000101.1, read on the forward strand.
CTCCGCAAGCTTCTCTGCGATGAGCCAGGGGATTTCGGTCTCATCGGTCTTGTAGTCGCCGATCCGCTTGATGATAGGCTGCATGAGGGATACGTGGCGATAACCGTTCCCGTGGACCTTGATGTAGCCCCATTTCTCGAACAGATGGTGAGTGCAGGGCAGAAGGATATCCGAAAACCAGGAGAACTCGGATGCGTTGGTGGTGATGTGCACCAGGAAGGGAATTTTGGCGAGGGCCCGCTCCCATCGTTCCGGCTGTCCGCAGGAGAAGGTGAAGTTGTTCATATAGGCGACGGCCATTTTGATGTCGTAGGGGTCCGCGTCGAGGATGCCGTCCGCCGCGTTGTTGGTCACCACGCCGCCGCCGGACTTGCCGCCGTTCAGGGATGGGAATTCGAGACGGCCGCGCTGATCGATCTTTTCATGCTGCTTGCCGGTTTTGGCGATATCGTCCAGAAAATCATCGGGTTCGGGAAAATCCTGGGTATACACCTTGTTGGGTGCAAGAGTGCCCCCTGTGTTGTCCACGGAGCCCACCAACCCGTTCAGGGCATGGCAGATCATGCCGGCGTATCCCCCGCGCACCTGCATCACCGGACCGCCCCCGACCCATGAAATCGCGTGGGGCGCCGCTCTCCCAAAGTCGAGTGCCACCTGTCGAATCTGATCGGCCGGTAGACCCGTCTCGGGCGCGGCCCATTCCGGCGTCTTATCCTTGAGTACCAGGTTCCACCATCGGACCAGGCCGTAGGTATGTTTTTCTTCGAAATCGCTTTCCAAAACATCCTGTCCGGTTCGAAACCGGTTGAGGCCGTCCTTGAAATCGCCGACAAATTCGCGGTGCCAGAGTCCTTCGGTGAGAATGACATGGGCGATGGCCGTCGCCAATGCCCCGTCGTGTCCCGGTTCGATGGGCAGCCAGACATCCGATTTGGCGCCGGTTGCCGACAGTCTCGGTTCGACCACGGCGATCTGCGCCCGATCGATGACGGTTCCCCAGGCCTTGGAGTAATAGGAGACCTGGCGATTGGCCGCCAGTGGATCGGCGCCCCAGATGAGGATATAGCGTGCGTTTTCGACGTCGTACTGACGATAATCCCACAATCCTTCAGTATAGTAGGGCCCGAATTTTTCGGCCTCGGCGCAGATGGCGCTGTGGGAGATGTTGTTGGGCGACCCGATGATCTTGGTCATGCGATCGTAGAGTATATCGCGCATGTAGGTGTACCGGCCGCGCATGAGCATGTATTTGTGGGGTTCGCCATTGTTTCGCAATTCCATGATCCTGTCGGCAATGGTGCCCAGGGCTTCGTCCCATGAAATCGGGACAAATTTCGGATCCTCGTCCCTTCCCTTCTTGGGGTTGGTCCGTTTCATGGGGGTCTTGATGCGATCGGGGTCGTAAACCTGCTGGATGGCCAGATGGGGTCGGGGACAGCCGGCGCCCACATTGACCTTCGAATGGGGGTTGCCCCGAACCTTTACGGCACGGCCGTCAATGACATAGACCTGTTTCGAGCACCATGACGTGCACCCCTGGCAAGTGGACGGCATCCACCGCCCCTGTCCCTCCGCCGTCGGACCTGTCGTCCTGGCCAGGGCCTTGAGATCCAGCGATACGCCGGCACCCAGGGTAACCGCCGCGCCGGTCGCGGCCGATGCCTTTACGAACGATCTTCGCGACAACCGGATATTGTCGAGAAAATCCTGCATCAGATTCTGTTTTCTTCCGGGGTCTTCGTTCATCGTCCCTCCTTATGGCTTGATCGCTTCGATATCGGCCGATGCCACATATTTTTCAGCGCCGCTTCCGGGAAACCACTCCTTGACCAGCTCCCGGCTGTAGGGCTTCAACGCGATAGTGACGTCCCGGAATCCGGCCGCATTCAGGAGGCTGCGGATCCGATCGACATGCTCCGCTCCGGCGATGCATCCGGTCAACAGGGCGGCCTGTTCACGCAGGTGATCCGGCATTTCGGCCGTGGCCACCACATCGGAAACAGCCAGGCGTCCACCGGATTTCAAGACCCGGAAGGCCTCCCGGAAGACCTGTCCCTTTTCCGGCGACAGATTGACGACGCAGTTGGAGATGATGACGTCCACGCTGTTGTCCGCCACCGGCAGATGCTCGATTTCCCCCAGGCGGAACTCAACGTTGGCCGCCCCCATCTTGACGCCGTTTTCCCGGGCGCGACTCAGCATTTCCGGCGTCATGTCCACGCCGATGACGCGGCCTTTGTCTCCCACCTTTCTGGCTGCCAGAAAACAATCGAACCCGCCCCCGCTGCCCAGGTCGAGGACCGTTTCTCCGGGCTTGAGTTTCCCGACCGCGGTGGGGTTGCCGCACCCCAACCCGAGATTTGCCCCTTCGATAACGCCGCCGAGCTCCTCTCCTGAATACCCCATGAGTCGGTTCACGGCATCGACTCCGTTTTGGGAAGCGCCGCAGCATGACATCGACGGGCCGGGCCGGCAACCGCACGAGGATCCTTTCGCGGTCTCGGCATACCGATTTCTCACAATCTGTCGCAACAGATCGGAATCATAATCTTTCATGATCTTTTTCCCCCTTTCATGTCGTTCAATGGTCTTTGTTTCCGTCAATTCAGCGGTATTTTTCGGAACTCGATGACGATGGATCGGATTTCTCTCAAAGGTCTTGAGCCCAATTCGGGGTTGCGCTGCAGTGAAGCTGCGGTACGAAGATCTCAAGACTCACGATTCATTCCAGTTATCGTGGAACCCCATATCGAAGCAGTGTTTCAGGTGGGCCGACGTTGTATCCAAAAGCTCTGAAGCGGCGAACTATATCAGGTGCTGGACGCCTTGCTCGGAATATCGATTGAAATTATCCCGTCCTGGACGGCTTTCGATCTCCTCAGTTTGAATCATGCCTGTCTTATGTTGGCCTTCAGCAGGGCGAGCCCTTCTTCCCGCGCGTGCAGGATCTGTTTCACATTGATCCCGTCGAGCTCCTTTCGGCGCAAAACGGTATTGGTGAGAGCGTTTCGGTAGAGAAGATATTCGTCTTTTTTCGATATGTTGGGGATGACCTTTTCCGTATGGAGGAATTCTTCGATGGATCGCTTTTTTCCGTTGCGGTTGCCTTCGGTCAGATCGACCCTGTGATCGCCGTAGACCAGAAAACAGTGCAGCATGGGGAGATAGGGCAAACCGTACTTTTTGAGAATGGCGTCTGCGCCGGCGACGATCTCCTCGTTCATGGCGTAGATGCCGACCGCCTTATGGATGGGCAGCCCCAACTCTTCGGCCAGGGTGGCGATGACGGCGTGTTTGGTGGTGCAGGAGCCGAAACGTTCCTTGAACAGAATCATCAGGTCGTCCCGATCGGAATTGTATCCATAGGGCAATTCGTGAACGAAGCGGCACGCCGCCATGAAAGTGCCGATGTCCAGGTCCAGGAATTCGCGCGACACCGGCCCCGAATCCGTGATGATGTTGTCGGGGAATACTTTGAATGTGTCCATATCACCTCACCTGCAATCTTTAAAAAGAAATCCTCTTGAAAATAAAACACAAAGCATCATATATTAAGCTATTGCTTATGGTGATGAACGGAACGCTGCCGACAGCGGTTTTTGTAAAACCCGATCCAGGACATCCTGAATCAAATAAGTTTGAAAAAGATAGAACATCATCAGGGCGTCGATCAGCATTTCATGGAATCTCGAGAAACTTCAAGTAGTGAGATGTCCAGCGCGAAAATATTTGGGATCATAATATAGCGGGTAGTCGAGTCTTTTTCAAGACATACCCTGCCATGCCGGAGTTTATGAATACTCCAAAGCGAAGTTGCCGCTATCGAATAGACCGGTTGAAGGATGGTGGCGAAAGGTTTTCAGTCCACTTTGTATCTCCATCACAGTCCATTAGCGTCGTCAGTCCTGAAATACAGGTCTAAGGGTATAGATGCGATTTGAATTCTTTTAAATGGGAAAGGAGATAAGCATTATGAGTGAACATCTCATCGTAGTGGTCAATCGTTCGCTGGCACGTTTTTTTACACTCGAACCGGTCGAATTTCCCGAACTGGAATCCGGGCCCAGAATAACGCTTCGAACCGAGCTCGAAAATCAGGAGCTCAAAGACGGCCAGGAGATCTTTTCGGACTCGAAAACCGGCCGTGGCGTCGCCCCTCGGGGCGGAAACGTCCATGGCTACGACGACAAGCGGGATCAGCACCTGGATGAACTGAGACGTCGTTTCGCCGTCACGGTTTTCGACCAGATTCAAAAGATTGCCGAGGCCGAACATTCACGCACCATCATACTTGCGGTATCTGCGAGGATGCGCCGGTTTTTGTATCCCCACATTGACACGTTGGACCGGAAGGGATACGTGATCCACAAGATTTCCAAGAACATCATCAATTTTTCCCCGGAAAACATCCATGCATATCTGGCCGAAGACGGGATTGTTCCTATGAAAAAACGAAAATAAACGGTATGTTGTCTCGGGTTTCATATCTCACGGCACCTTTCCGGCATGGATATTTTGCGGATAGTGCCGCGAGACATTCGAGGCGGAACGGCAATAAATCGCAAGTTCCGGCGAGGTCGAATAAAACCGGACTACTTTTTCAATACTCTGACGGTGCTGGCTTGGGGACCTCGATCCCCTGATGCTTCAACAAAATGAACTTGCATTCCGATCTCCAGATCATTGAAATTTCCGTCAAGCACGCTGTTGCGATGGAAATAGATTTCGCGGTTTCCGGGGGTGGTTAGGATGCCGTAATCCATTTGTGGAAAAATTTGAGTGATGCGGGCGCTGGGCACCTCTTCATGAAATTTCACCTCACCACGTTGACGGCTGGTATACTCCAGTAGTCGCCGCCCTGCCGTTTCAAATGCATTCCCGACGGCAACATACAGATCTTCATGGG
>NZ_JBFXGG010000102.1:0-10231 GCF_050178255.1 Desulfococcus sp.
TCCAATATAGGCTGAAGACTGAAGGCTGAAGGCTGAAGGGGTGCGTCCGCGACGAACGGAGCGGTGATACCCCTTCAGTCTATTTAAGCTGAGGGCCGAAGACTAACGGTTTAAGACTATAGGCTGAAAGGGGCGCCCCTGCGACGAACGCGGCGTTTGTGCCCCTTCAGCCTTCAGTCTTCAGCCTCTTCAGTCAGCCTTCAGCCTCTTCAGCTATTCCCCCAGCAACCCCTCGAAATAGGCGATGGTCCTGCTCAGGCCGTCTGCCAGGGGGACCTTGGGTTCCCAACCCAGCCGTTCTCTGGCCAGGCGGATGTCCGGCTGCCGCTGGCGGGGGTCGTCGGCGGGGAGGTCCTTGAAGACGATCTCGGAGCGGGAGCCCGTGAGGTCGAGGATCCGGCGGGCCAGCTCCAGGATGGTGAACTCGTTGGGGTTGCCCAGGTTGACCGGTCCGGTGAAGTCGTCCGGGGAGGCCATGAACCGGACGAAGCCCTCGATGAGGTCGTCGACATAGCAGAAGGATCGGGTCTGGGAGCCGTCGCCGTAGATGGTGATGGGCTCGTTTTTGAGGGCCTGGACGATGAAGTTGGAGACGACCCGCCCGTCGTCGGGGTGCATCTTGGGGCCGTAGGTGTTGAAGATCCGGCCCACCTTGATCTGCAGCCGGTGCTGGCGGTAATAGTCGAAAAAGAGGGTCTCGGCGCAGCGCTTGCCCTCGTCGTAGCAGGAGCGGATGCCGATGGGGTTGACGTGGCCCCAGTAGCCCTCGGGCTGGGGGTGGACCGACGGGTCGCCGTAGACCTCGCTGGTGGAGGCCTGGAAGATCCTGGCCCGGATGCGCTTGGCCAGCCCCAGCATGTTGATGGCGCCGTGAACGTTGGTCTTGATGGTCTTGACCGGGTTGTACTGGTAGTGGATGGGGGAGGCCGGGCAGGCCAGATTGTAGATCTCGTCCACCTCCACGTAGAGGGGGAATGTGACGTCGTGGCGGATCAGCTCGAAGTAGGGGTTGTCCATGAGGTGGAGGATGTTGCGACGGCTGCCCGTGAAAAAATTGTCGACGCAGATGACGTCGTGCCCGTCGTTCAGGAGCCGCTCGCACAAGTGCGACCCGAGAAACCCGCCGCCGCCGGTGACCAGGATCTTTCTGGGTGTGTGTTTCATCGTATCTCCCTTGGCGCCTTCGCGCCGTTGTGTAAAATTAAAGGCTGAAGACTGAAGGCTAAAGGCTGAAGGCTGAAGGGATTCGCCTGTAATGCTCGGCGCGTTTAAGCCTTTTCAGTCTCTATGCGTTCCATGCTTGAAAGGGAGCACCTGCGACGAATGCGGCGCTTGCACCCCTTCAGCCTTCAGCCTTCAGTCTTCAGCCTTCAGCCTCCTCTTATCATTTTTCTCCCGGAGCCTCAATTGCCGCAGTTTTTCGGCCAGGGTTTTTCGGGAAAAGGGCTTCTGCAGGAAAGTGACCCCGTCGTCCAGGACGCCGTGGTGGGCGATGATGTCGGCAGTGTATCCGGACACGAACAGGACCTGGATATCGGGGTGGGTCGACTGCAGCCGTTGCGCCAGATCCCGGCCGCTCATTCCCGGCATGACGACGTCGGTGACCAGCAGGTGGATGCGCCCCGGATGGGCCGCGGCCAGGGTGACGGCCTCCTCGGGGCCGGTTGCCGGCAGCACGGTGTAGCCCAGCCCCTCGACCAGCTGTTTTCCCATCTTCAGGATGGCGGGCTCGTCCTCCACCAGCAGGACCGTCTCCCCCCTGCCGTTGGGGGCCTTTTCAGGAAGGGCGTCTCCCGAAGCCGGGCCGGCATCGGCATGATGGCGGGGCAGGAATATCCGGACCCGGGTGCCTTTTTCCAGTTCGCTGTCGACATGGATGAATCCGTGGTTCTGCCTGACGATGCCGTAAACCGTGGCCATGCCCAGGCCGGTGCCCCTGCCGGAGGCCTTGGTGGTGAAGAAGGGCTCGAAGACCTTCTCCAGCGTCTCCGGAGCCATGCCGATGCCGTTGTCGGTCACCGTAATCATGACGTATTCGCCCGGTTCGAGCGTTGCCGGGTGATCGCCGTCTCCGGATCCGTCGACAACGATGTTGTGGGTTTCGATGGCGATTTTCCCGACATCGGTGACGGCGTCCCGGGCGTTGACGCAGAGGTTGGTGATGATCTGGTCCACCTGGGCCGGATCGATCCTGACGGGCCACAGCCCTGTTCGGGGCGACCACGACAGTTCGACGGCCTCGCCGATGAGGCGCCGAAGCATCCTGAGCATGCCTTCCACGGCGTCGTTGAGATTGAGTACGACGGGAGCCGCGGTCTGGCGTCGGGCAAAGGCCAGCAACTGACGGATGATGTCCGCCGAGCGCCCGGCCGCCGACAGGATCTCCTCGAGATCGTTGCGAAGCGCGTCTCCGGGATGCAGCCGGGTCAGGGCCAGCTCCGAATAGCCGGTGATGACGCTCAGCATGTTGTTGAAATCGTGGGCCACGCCCCCGGCCAGGCGACCGACGGATTCCATCTTCCGGGCCTGGGCCAGCTGCCGCTCCAGAATGTCGTGGGCGGTCTCCCGCTCGATCCGTTCGGTGATGTCCCGTACGAAGACCAGGGCACCGTCGGCATCCCCGTAGCGGATGGGCACAGCGGACGTCTCGACGGCCACTGCAATGCCGTCCATGCGCAGGTAGCGCTCCTCCAGGAGGGGGACCGGGCGTTTCTCCCGCATCAACCGATCCAGGCGGCCGTCGACGATTCCGTGGAAATCAGGATGGATGAATTCGCGTATGGACCGCCCCGCAAGAGCGTCGGGAGAGGGGGCCTTGAGGAGTCGGGCCGTGGCCTGGTTCAGATAGGCGAAGCGGCCGTCGACATGGACGAAGATGGCGTCGGGGGAGCTTTCCACCAGGAGCCGGAACCGGGCCTCGCTCTCTTCCAGAGCCGCCTGGGTCCGCATCCGCTTATCCACCTCCTGTTTAAGAACCGCTGTTTCCCGGCGGGCGCTCAGGGCCGCGCTCAGGCTCCACACCAGGAAAATCGTCAGAAGGGCCGCCGCCGAGGCGCCCAGGTAGACGGTCGTGCGTTTCGTCAGGAACGGCTTTTCGAGGTCTTCGGTCCGGGCCAGAACAAGGATGTGCCAGTTGGTGGAGGGGATGGGGACAGGTGATGCGTAGCGTCGTCGCGCGGGGGAGAATCTTTGGATCTCCCGCCGCAGGGCCGAAGGCGACAGAGAGGCCTTCAGTCCGAGGGCCGGGATGGACGAGGCGATGATCGCGTCCCCGGGGCCGACAACCACCACGTCCCATTCCCGGGTGTCCGTGGATGCGACGATGATGTTTTCCAGCAGCTGGGCGTGGATGACGGCAACGAGGGTGTGAACGACGCGGCCCTGCCTCAGGACCGGCACCCGCACCGTGATGTAGGCCCGGGGGTGGTTCCCCACCGCGAATTTCCGGCTCTCCCAGACCTGTTTCAGCGAGGCCGGGTCGGCCAGGGGGGCAGGGGGGTTCCCTCGGGGATGCGCAGATTGAAGACCGGGCCGTGCCGGTCGGTAAGGACGAGGGTGTACCATTCCGGGTGGATCCGCCAGAGCCGCTCGGCCTCCCGGCGGAAGGCGGCGAGATCTCCCCGGTCCAGGGTGTCCGAGGTCGCCAGGCCCCGAAGCAGTGCCGCCTGCTCGCCCACGGTCCGATCGATGATGAAGGCCAGGGACTCGGCTCTGGTCTGAAGAAGGCTCCGAATGGCGGATTCCTGCTGCCGGGTGAAGAGCAGCAGCATCACGGCCGCAAACAGGATCAGCGGCACCACGCCTGCCAGATGCGGCCGGACCATCCAATCTATCCGATATTTTTTGAATATCACGATGATCAGTCTTTTGAGGTTGAAGGCTGAAGGCTGAAGGGCTGCGTCCGCGACGAACGGGACATTCATGCCCATTCAGCCCTCAGCCCTCAGTCTCCAATTTTCAGCCTTCACCCAGCCTGTCGGCCAGCAGCTGCTTGATGGTTTTGATGTTGATGGGCTTGTAGAAATAGGCGTCGAATCCCGCGGCCCTGCATTCGGAGAACTCGAACTTGTTGGCGGCGCCGGTCATGCCGATGATGAAGGCGTCGGGGTGATCCTTCCGGACCTGTTTCGCGAAGGCGAATCCGTCCATCCCGGGCAGGTTGATGTCGACGAACATGACGTCGAATTCCGCCGTCCCGAGTGCCTCCAGGGCTGCTTCCGCCGAGCCGAACGCCTGAACGGCATACTGGGGGAAGGCATGGATGAAGAGCTTCTGAATGGGCTGGTCGTCGTCCACCACCAGAACCCGCCGCTGCCGCTTGTCGTCGATACCGTCACCTGAAACCATAGTCACCTTCTTTTCGTTTGAGTTCTGACGATCTCATTACTCTTCTCAATTGCGCGTCATGGTTTCAGTAAAAAACTGCCGGAATGAATCAAAATCATCGGTCATGGGGTCGGGCCAGGCAACCTGCCTGATATTTAAAGAAAAAAGGGTCGAAAATCACCGTATTTGACCCTTAAACCGCCATTTTTAAGGGTAAAATTGAAGGGTTTAATGGCGAATCGTAAATGGAAGCGGATGTTCCCGGCATTGACAATTCACCGATCCTTAAACCTGCCATTTTGCCCTCAAAAATGACCGTTTAAGGCGATATTCCGGACTATTTTCATGGGTTATCTTTGTAATAACAATGGGTAGGCTTGGCCCGACCCCAATATATAACATTTCCGTCGATGCGTCTACGTCTGTTAGAGGATGCATTCGCTGTCCTGGAGGTCGTATTCCGGGACGATCTCCTGGATTTTGAGGCGGATGGCGCACCCGTCGTACCCCTGGGCCATGGCGGCCAGTTCGTTGATCCGGGTCGTCAGCCGGTCCCGGTACGGCGCTTGCCCTCCCAGGCCGTCCCAGTCGTCTCCGGCCTTGAGCACCATGATCTTTTCGTGGGCCGTGGCGACGATGCCCTCGCCACGGGTGATGAGCTCCTCGTAGAGCTTTTCCCCCTCCCGCAGGCCGGTGAAGACGATCTCGACGTCGGTGTCGGGCTCCTTGCCCGAGAGGCGGATGAGGTCCCGGGCCATGTCGACGATTTTGACGGGGGTGCCCATGTCGAGGATGAAGGTTTCGCCGCCCTCCCCCAGGGCGCCGGCCTGCAGCACGAGCTGGGCCGCCTCGGGGATGGTCATGAAGAAGCGGGTCACCTCGGGGTGGGTGATGGTGACCGGCCCCCCGCGAGCGATCTGCTCCCGGAAGAGGGGGACCACCGAGCCCGCGGAGTTGACCACGTTGCCGAAGCGCACCGTCATCATCCGGGTGCCGCCGCCGCTGCAGGCCGCTCCGATGAGCTCGCAGACCCGCTTGGAGGCGCCCATGACGTTGGTGGGCCGCACCGCCTTGTCGGTGGAGACCATCACGAAATGGCCCACGCCGTGCTTCACGGCGCTCTCCATGAGGACCCGGGTGCCCATGATGTTGTTGGTGACCGCCTGCCAGGGGTTCCGCTCCAGCATGGGCACGTGCTTGTAGGCGGCGGCGTGGAAGATGACGTGGGGCCGGTACCGGCGCATCACCCGCTCCACCAGGGCCTTGTCCTGGACCCCGCCCAGCACGGTGACGTATTTCTGGTACCCCACCCGGTGCTTGAGCTCCATCTCGATGCCGTAGAGGTTGGGCTCGGACGCGTCGAAGAGGATGAGGTTTTCGGGGGTGAACCGGACGATCTGGCGGCAGAGTTCGCTGCCGATGCTGCCCCCGGCGCCGGTGACGAGGACCCGGCGGTCCTTGAGATAGCTTTCGATCTCGGGGACGTTGAGGCGCACCGGGTCCCGGCGGAGGAGGTCCCGGTAGTTGACGTCCCGGAGGGTTTTGATGGAGACCTTGCCGTCGATGAGCTCGGCCAGGCCCGGCAGGGTCTTGAAGGGAACCCTGGCCGCCTTGCAGGCATCCACCATGGTCCGGATCTGGCGGCCGCTTGCGGAAGGCGCCGCGATAAGGACCTGTCCGACCTCGTGCTTCCTGACGATGCCGGGAAGCGCCGCCACGGTTCCCAGCACCGTGATGTCGTGGATCGACCGCCCCTGTTTTCCGGGGTCGTCGTCGATGAATCCGACGACGTTGTAATAGAGGCTCCGTTGTGTGGAGATCTCCCGGAGGATCTTCTCGCCGGTGGTGCCCGCCCCGATGATCAGGGTGGGGACGCCGCGCTGGTACGGCATAACCTCCTGGGATACGCCGTTCTTGTTTTGGAAGTACTGAAAGACCAGGCGCATGCTCAGCCGGAACCCGCCGATGAGCAGAAAGGTGGTTGCCGTGTCGATGATGAAAACCCCCCGGGAAAAGCCCTGAAACCGGCTCAGGACCAGGACGGCGGAGACGACCACCAGGCTGGAGAGGATCACCGCCTTGGCGATCCGCCACATCTCCGCCAGGCCGGCGTACCGGAACATCCCCCTGTAGAGCTTATATAAGAAGAAGACCGTAAGTTTGAGGGGGACCACAAGGGCCAGCAGGGCCGACATCTGCCGATAGTCGGCGGGTCTCAGTTCAAAATCGAATCGGATCAGGTAAGCGAGGAAAAGAGAGAGACAAACGAGGCAGAGGTCAATGCAAAAAACAACATAAAATCGGGGGTTTCGGATCTGATATATCATATGCCGCACCGCATCCGGATATGAAAGGTTCGAGACGCCAATGCCGACGTAGCAGGATCGCGCCGGGTGTCAATTGCCCATTCCTTTTCTTATAGGGGAACGAAGGAAAATTGTCAACGGTCTCATAGCTTATGGGGTCGGGCCAAGCAACCTGCCTGATATTTAAAGGAAAAAGGATCGAAAATCGCCGTATTTGACCCTTAAACCGCCATTTTCAAGGGTAAAATTGAAGGGTTGAATGGCGAATCGTAAATGGGAGCGGATGTTTCCGGCATTGACGATTCACCGATCCTTAAACGTGCCATTTTGTCCCCAAAAATGACCGTTTAAGACGATATTCAGGGCTTTTTTCAGGCTTTATTTATGTAATAACAATTGGTTGTCTTGGCCCGACCCCAATTAATCCCCGGCCAGCGCCGTCACGATCCGCGCCGCCGTCTTGCCGTCCCACAGCTCCGGGCGGGCGGGGGTTCGGCCCCGCTGCAGCATCTCCCGGCAGGTTTTGCGGATCCGGTCCACGTCGTTGCCCACCAGCACGCTCGCGCCGCCGTGTTCCCGCAGGGTCACGGGCCGCTCCGTGTTCCACCGCAGGGTCAGACAGGGGGTTCCCAGAACGCAGCACTCCTCCTGAAGCCCGCCGGAGTCGGTCAGCACCATGGCGGCGTCCATGTTGAGGCGTAGAAGCTCGTGGTAGCCCAGGGGGGTGAGGAGGACCATATTCCGGGCGGCGGCCACCCGGTCCCACAGCCCGAAGCGCCTGAGCTGTTTTTCGGTGCGGGGATGAACCGTCCAGAGGAGGGTCAGCTCCCGGGTCAGCTCGTTCGTCAGGAAGTCGACGATGGCCCCGAGAATCGCCGGGTCGTCCACGTTGGAGGGCCGGTGAAGGGTCAACAGCGAAAACCCTTGGCCCGGGTCCGGCACCGCCCCGAGACCCCCGCCGCCCATGCGGTTTCGGTTCACGATATCCGCCACATCGAGGGCGGCCGCCTTTTCCCGCTGGGCCTCCAGGGTGTCGATCATGATGTTGCCCACGAACCGGATCTGTTTCTCGGGAACCCCCTCGGCCCGCAGGTTTTCGCCCGAGAGCCGGTCCGGCGTGAAGAGCAGGTCCGAGAGCCGGTCGGTCACCAGCCGGTTGACCTCCTCGGGCATCGTCATGTCGCGGGAGCGGAGCCCCGCCTCGATGTGGGCCAGGCGGACATGCTCCTTCTTGGCGGTGATGGAACAGGCGCAGGTGGCGTTGACGTCCCCCACCACCACCACCCAGTCGGGCCGCTCCTGCCGCACCACCTTCTCGAAGGCGATCATGGTGAGCCCCACCTGCTCGGCGTGGCTGCCCGAGCCGATGCCCAGGTTGATGTCGGCCTCGGGGATGTCCAGCGCCTTGAAAAAAGCCCGCGACATGTTGTCGTCATAGTGCTGGCCGGTGTGGATCAGAAGATGGCGGATGCCGGGCGCGCCCGATCCCGCTAAAGATTGGTTGTGGGCCTCCACGGCCCGGATGAACGGCGCGATCTTCATGAAATTGGGCCGCGCCCCCACAACAGAAACAATTTTCACAGCTGAACCTCCTTGTAAAGGCTGAAGACTGAAGACTGAAGGCTGAAGGGGTGCGCCTGCGAGGAACGGGGCGCCGATCTCCTTTCAGCCTTGATTTTAAGGGGTCGAGCCAAGCAAGCTGCCCCAATTTCCCACCCTCAATCCATCTGAAATAACAGCACCGATCGCAAAAAAGCAACCCCCGCGCCATCCTCAGCTCCCCGGGGCGGCAGCTCCCGGCTCGCGGCATAGCGGGCCGCCTCCAGGAGGCTGCCCCAGAATTCCACCATCTCGTTGTGGGCGCGCTTGAAGTGGGCTTTCTGCCAATCCATGGGGGAGGCGGGAAAGGGCCCGGGGGGCGTGGGGCAGGGGAGGATCCTCACGTCCGTGCCCAACAGCATCAGCTCCAGGAGCAATCGGGAGCGCGGCATGTGGTACGGGCTGGTCACCAGCAGGCAGGACTTGAGGGCCTTTTCCCGGATGAGGCGGGCCGTGAGCAGCGCATTCTGAAAGGTGGTTTCGGCCCGGTCTTCGATGAGGTGCCGGAAGGCGGGTCTCCTGCCGACCCATTTCCGGTCCAGGGCGGCGGCGCGCCGAACATCGGCCGGAGACAGGATGAGATAAGGCGCAAGCCCCCGGCGGGCCAGGGCGTACCCCTCCCGGGCGCGCCCGTCAGCGCCCATGAAAACCACCACCGCGTCGGCCTTCTCCACGGCGGCGGGCCGCGTCAACAGCGCATAGAAAACACCGGCCTGTGCGAGCCACGCCCCCACCAGCAGCATGAACAGAGATCGAATCATGTTATCCTTCAAATTTCTAAGTATTCATGGGGTCGGGCCAAGCAACCTGCCTGATATTTAAAGAAAAAAGGGCTAAAAATCGCCGTATTTGACCCTTAAACCGCCATTTTCAGGGGTGAAATTGAAGGGTTCAGTGAGAAATCATGAATGGGTGCGGATGCTTCCGGCATCGACAATTCTTCGCTCCTTAAACCTGCCGTTTTGCCCCCAAAAATGACCGTTTAAGGCGATATTCCGGCCTATTTTGAGACATTATTTCGGGAATAACAATTGGTTAGCTTGGCCCGACCCCAATTTCTCAATTTCTCCAAATGAATTGATACACAAATCCCAGCCAAAAACGTCTTGACGGTCGATCATCCCTGTAATACATTTCTGAAAAAAGAGATACAATAAAATAAAGCAGGAGACGGCCATGCCCATCAGTTTAAGAATTCCGCCGGAAACAAATTCCCGCCTTCAGGCATTGGCGGATAAAAAAGGTAAAACCAAAACCGCACTGATACTCGAAGCCCTGGATGAAAAATACAATCTCAAGAAAAGCCGTCGTGAGTTAATCAGGGAGTTGTCCGGATGGATGTCTCCGGATGAAGGGACCGAATTGCGCGAAGCCGCGGCGGTGTTTGATAAGGTGGATGAAAGGGACTGGCCGTGAGGTTGGTGCTCGACACGAATATCTACTGTGATTTTGCCGAAGGCGTACCACAAACCGTAGATATAATGGCGGAGTTGGGTGAATCCATCTATCTCCCGGCCGTCGTCATCGGCGAACTGTTTTATGGGTTTATGAATGGCCGACGGCGGGAGTGGAACGAAATGAAACTGAATGAAATTATCGAGAAACTGCAAATAACGGTCATCGATGTCACACAACCGGTTGCTTCAAAATATGGGCTGATTTACCTTTCGCTGGTTAAAAAAGGCCACAAAATTCCCCTGAACGATGTCTGGATAGCGGCCTGCTGTATGGAGGTTGGGGGGACGCTGTTGACCCGGGACCACCATTTTGAGTATGTGGAACAGATAGACAAACTGATTTTATAGATGCGAATGGGCTGAATCCGGCCACACGGGCCAAATATCCTTCGTGTTCACGGATGTTCACGGGGTCGGGCCAAGCAACCTGCCTGATATTTAAAGAAAAGATGGTCAAAAATTGCCGTATTTGACCCTTAAACCGGCATTTTCAGGGGTAAAATTGAAGGGTTTAGTGAGAAATCATGACTGGGTTCGGATGCT